>NZ_JBSFGJ010000254.1:0-14118 GCF_053596515.1 Nonomuraea sp. NPDC001684 | reverse complement strand
ACGTTGACCAGGAACACCCACCGCCACGACAGCGTCTCCAGCAGCACGCCGCCGACGACCGGCCCGAGGACGGGCGCGAACACGGCGGGCACGGCCATCAGCGCCATCATCCGGCCGAGCCGCTCGCGCCCGGCCACCTCGACGACGATGATCCGGCTGAGCGGGAAGAGCATGCCCGCCCCGGCCCCCTGCACGACGCGGAAGGCGATGAGGCTGCCGAGCGACCAGGCCGACCCGCACAGGATCGAGCCGGCCAGGAACACGGCGAGCGAGGCGGTCCAGGCCGTCCCGGCGCCGAACCGCTGGGCCGCCCACCCCGTTGCCGGGATGACCGCGGCCAGGGCGAGCAGGTAGGCCGTCGTCACCCATTGGGTGGCCGCCAGGTCGGCGGAGAAGGCGCGGGCCAGGGTGTGCGTGGCGACGCCGACCACCGTGCCGTCGAGCAGGGCGGTGAAGGCGCCGAGGGTGAGCACCCCGGCGACCGTCAGCAGCCGCCGGTCGAGGCCGGGCCGGGCCGCGGTCGTTCCGGTCATGGGGAAACCTGCCAATGTCTCAGTGCGCTGTCGAGCGCGTCGATGATCGCGTCCCACGAGCTGCGGACGTCGCGGGACGCCTGGAAGCCGCCGCGGGCCTCCAGGTTGGTGAAGCCGTGGAAGGTGCTGCGCAGCAGCCGGATGGCGTCGGTGTGGGCCGGCTCGGGCAGCCCGTACGCGGCCACGACCGCGTTGGTGGTGGTGAAGATGCGCTGGACGTCGGCGCACCCGGCGACGATCTCGGGGTCGAGCCGGAGCTGGGTGGCCTCGTACAGGCCCGGGTGGGCGAGCGCGAAGTCGCGGTAGGCGGCGGCGAAGGCGGCCAGCGCGTCCTTGCCCGCCTTGCCGGCCACCGCGGCGGTCAGGGCGTCGGCCTGGATGCGGGCCGCGCGCAGCGCCACCCGGACGCGCAGGTCCTGGAGGTTCCTGACGTGGGAGTAGAGGCTGGCGTCCGCGACGCCGAAGCGGCGCGCCAGGGCCGAGACCGTCAGGTTGTCGAACCCGGCCTCGTCGGCCAGCTCCCCGGCCGCCTCCGTCACGCGGTCCGCCGTCAGACCGGCCCGAGCCATCATGATCCACCTCCGCAGCAGGAAACCTAACCTTCCTAGGTTTTATCCTAGGAGTCCTAGGTTTCGCAAATCAGGAAAACTTGGGATCAGGTTGGAACGTGGCTGGAGCAGCCGTTCGTAACGTGGCGGACATGAGAGTGCTCGTCGATCTGAACCGCTGCCTGAGCTACGGCCAGTGCGTGTTCGCGGCGCCGGCGGTCTTCCGGTTCCACGGCGCCGAGTCCCTCGAGTACGACTACGCCCCGGCCGACGCGCTGCGCGAGCAGGTGCGCGAGGCCGCCGCGGCCTGCCCGGTGCAGGCGATCACCTGCTCGCCGGACGACCATGCGTAGCGCGGTGATCGTCGGCACCTCGCTGGCCGGCCTGCGGGCCGCCGAGACACTGCGCGCCGAGGGCTTCACCGGGGAGCTGACCCTGATCGGCGACGAGCCGTACGAGCCCTACGACCGGCCGCCGCTGTCCAAGCAGGTGCTGGCCGGCCGCGCCTCGCCCGCGCACACCGCGCTCGTCACGGCGCGGGACCTGCGGGCGCGCCGGCTGCTCGGCGAGCCCGCCATCGGCCTGGACCTGCGCACCCGGCAGGTACGCCTGGCCGGCGGGCGCGAGATCGGCTTCGACCGGGTGCTGATCGCCACCGGCACCCGGGCGCGCCCCTGGCCCGAGCCCGCCGAGGCGGCCCTGACCGGCGTGTTCACCCTGCGCGGACGCGACGACGCGGCGAGCCTGCGGGCCGCGCTCGCCGCCGGGCCGAGCCGGGTGCTGGTCATCGGCGGCGGGTTCACCGGCTCGGAGATCGCCTCCGTGTGCCGCGAGATGGGCCTGCCCGTGACGGTCGCAGAACGCGGACCGGCCCCGCTGGCCGGCGCCCTGGGCGCGGCGGCCGGCAGCGTGGCCGCCCGGCTGCACCGCGAGCACGGCGTGGACCTGCGGGTCAACACCACGGTGATGGCGCTGGAGGGCGACGCGGAGGGCCGGTTGCGCGCGGCGCACCTGTCCGACGGCGACGTCCTGCCGGTCGAGGTCGCGGTGGTGGCGCTCGGGGCCGTCCGCAACACCGAATGGCTGGACGGGGCGGGCCTGGCCGCCGACGCGCGCGGGGTGGTGTGCGACGCCGCCTGCCGGGCCTTCGACGCCGACGCGATCGTCACCTCCGACGTGTTCGTGGCCGGCGACGTGGCGCGCTGGCCGCACCCGCACTTCGACGGCCTGCTGCTGGCCGTGGAGCACTGGGACAACGCGGTGCGCCAGGCGGCCACCGCCGCGCACAACATGGTCGCCGACCGGCCGCGCCCGCACCGGGGGCTGCCGGCGTTCTGGTCCTACCAGTTCGGCGTCAGCATCAAGTCCGTCGGGCTGCCGACGATCGCCGACGAGGTGGTGGTCACGCAGGGCTCGGTGGCCGAGCGCCGCTTCGTGGCCTGTTTCGGCCGCCAGGGCCGGTGCGTGGCGGCGGTCGCGGTGGACGCCCCGCGCTCGCTGCCCGCCTACGCCGGCCTCATCGAGGCGGCCGCGCCCTTCCCGCCCGACCTGCGGGCCGCCGACGGGCCGCGCACGCTGCTCCCGGTGCCCGCCGGCCTGGCCGTGGACGGCCAGTCCACGCACAGCCCGACGGCCGCGGTGACCGGGCAGGGCCCGACCGCGCGCGAGGTGCCGCGCGAGCGCGACCCCCGCTCGCCGCTGACCGCGCCGCCGCTGGAATGAGAGCCGGAGGACGACCATGGCCCACCAGGTGACGCAGAGCCTGTTCGCGCAGGTCCTGGACGAGGCGAGCCGCCCGGACCCGTACCCGCTGTACGCCCGGCTGCGCGAGACGCCCGTCTCCCGCCAGGGGGACGACCTGTACGCGGTGAGCACGTACGCCGAGATCGTCTCGCTGCTGCACGACCCGCGGATCAGCTCCGACGAGCGCAAGAGCAGGAGCGGCTCCGGCTCGTTCGGCGCCTCCGGCAGGCTGATGGCCGGACAGGACGCCCAGAACGGCCAGGAGTCCCGCAAACCGGCGTTCATCTTCCTCGACCCGCCCGACCACGACCGGCTGCGGCGGATCGTCATGCGGCACTTCACCCCGGAGCGCGTCAACCGGCTCGGGGAGCACGTGGTGTCGCTGGTGGCCGAACTGCTCGACCGGCGCGCCGGCCACGACTCCCTGGACGTGGTGGACGACCTGGCCTACCCGCTGCCGGTCACGGTGATCTGCGACCTGCTCGGCGTGCCCAAGGAGGACGAGCCGCGCTTCCACGGCTGGGCCTCGGCGCTGGCCCGCACGCTGGACCCGCCCGAGGGGCTGTCGGCCGAGGAGGTGCGGCAGGCCGAGACCGCCGCGCCGGAGCTGCGCGCGTACCTGGTCGAGCTGGCCGGCGAGCGGCACGCCCACCCGTCGGACGACCTGCTGTCGGCGCTGCTCACCGACGGCGAGACCGAGCGCATGGACGCCCCGGAGATCATCGCGACGATGGCCCTGCTGCTCATCGCCGGCCACGAGACCACCGTCAACCTGATCACCAACGGCATGCTGACGTTCCTGCGCAACCCGGAGGCGCTGGCGCGGCTGCGCGCCGACCCCGGGCTGATCGTGCCGGCCGTCGAGGAGGTGCTGCGCTACGACCCGCCGGTGCAGTTCCGCACCCGCACGACGCTGGCCGACATCGAGATCGCCGGGGTCACCGTCCCCCAGGGCGCGGACGTGGCGCTGCTGCTGGCCTCGGGCAGCCGGGACCCGGCCCGCTTCCCCGGCGCCGACCGCTTCGACCCGGCGCGGCGGGACAACCAGCATCTGGGGTTCGGCGGGGGCGTGCACTACTGCGTGGGGGCGCCGCTGGCCCGGATCGAGGCGCGGGTCGCGCTGGGCGCGCTGGTGAGCAGGCTGGTCGGGCCGGAACTGGCTGCCGGCCCGCCGCCGTACCGGCACAGCGCGTCGCTGCGCGGGCCCGCGCACCTGCTGGTCGGCTTCGACCGCCTGCTCTGACGCCCGCCTGCTCCGACGCCCGCCCGCTACAGCGCCCGCCTGCTCTAGCTTCCGTCGAGGACGCGGGCCAGGGCCTCCAGGGTCTCCTGCCGGGTTCCGGGGGGCGGCGAGACGCGTAGCACCGGTTCCCGCAGGTCGAGCGGGGCGCGGGCGACCGGCGCGACGCCCACCAGCAGGCCCGCCCCGGCCGCCGCCGCGGCCGTCCTGGTGGGGTCCGCGCCGCCGGGCGGGCGCAGGGTGACGATGGCCGTCGGCTCGTCGTACGGCTCCACCACCCGCCAGCCGCCCCTGCCGTCGAGCGTGCGCCGGGCCGCCGCGCCCAGCTCGGCGAGGTGGGCGCGGACCGCGTCCGGCCCCAGCGCGTGGTGCTCCAGGACGGCGACGCCGAGGCCGATCCGCGCCGCGACCGCCGACTCGGCGCTCTCGTAGCGCGCGGCGCCGGGCAGCGGCCCGCTGCGCGCCGGGTCCTCCAGCCAGACGTGGCCGCCGAGCGCGGGGGCTGCCGCGTCCATGTCCTCGGTGAGGCCGGGCACGATCAGGAAGCCGACGCCGCGCGGCCCGGCCAGCCACTTGCGGGAGGTGCCGACGTAGGCGGTGGCCCGCGCGCCGGTGACGTCCAGGTGGCCGAGGGACTGGCACACGTCCAGGACCAGGGGCACGCCGGCCTCCCGGCACAGGCGGCCGATCTCGCCGATCGGCTGCGCGGTGCCCCGGTGGGAGGGCAGGTGCGGCAGGGTGACCAGGTCCAGGCCGCGGCGCAGGGCGGCGGACAGGGCGTCGAGGTCGAGGCGGGCGTCGTCGTCGGCGGGCAGCTCGGCGAGGGTCCAGCCGCGTTCGGCGGCCAGACGGCGCAGCAGCATGAGCGTGCTGCCGTACTCCGAGCGGGTGAAGCCTACCCGGGCGCCCGGCGGCAGCCGCCAACCGCCGAGCAGCGCCGCCATCGCGGCCGTGCCGCTCTCCAGGAAGGCGACGTCGGCCGCGTCCGCGCCGGTCAGTGCGGCCAGCGCGGCCCTGGGCGCGGTCAGTCCGGGCACGGCGGCGTACCCGCCGAGCTCGCGTTCGCGCCGCAGGTGCTCGACCGTCGCGGCCAGCGTCCGGTCGCTGGGCACGTTGCAGCCGGCCGCGTCCAGGTGTCCGGGCGGCGCGGCCGAGCGGGCGGCCCGCCAGCGTGCGGCGATCACGCCCCGGCCAGCAGCAGCCCGAAGTCGCCGGCGGGGTCGGTCCACGACCGCAGGACGGTGAACCCGGCCGCGGCCAGCTCCTCCCCCAGCGGCTCCAGCCGGAACTTGGCGCTGATCTCGGTCCGCATCTCCTCGCCCGCGGCGAAGTCCACGGTCAGGCCGAGCGCGCCGACCCGCACCCGCATGTCCCGGGTGGCCCGCAGCCGCATCTCGATCCAGTCGTTGCGCTGGTCGTACAGGGCGACGTGCTCGAACGCCTCCGGCTCGAACCCGGCCGCCAGCTCCCGGTTCACCACGCGCAGGACGTTCCGGTTGAACGCGGCCGTCACCCCGGCGGCGTCGTCGTAGGCCGCGACCAGCCGCCCGGTGTCCTTCACCAGGTCGGCGCCGAGCAGGAACGTGTCGCCGGGCCGCAGGGTGGCGCGCACCTCCTTCAGGAACACCTCGCGGGCGGCCGGTTCGAGATTGCCGATCGTGCCGCCGAGGAAGGCCACCATGCGCCTGCCCGAGCGCGGCAGCAGCCGCAGGTGCCGCTCGAAGTCGGCGCACACCGGCCGCACCTCCAGTCCGGGGTAGCGGCCGCCCAGCCGACGCGCGGCCGCCTCCAGGGTGACGGCGTCCACGTCCACCGGCGTGTAGGCGCGCAGCGTGCCCGCCGCGGTGAGCGCGTCCAGCAGGACCACGGTCTTCTCGCTCGTGCCCGACCCCAGCTCGACCAGCGTGTCGGCGCCGCTCGCGGCGGCGATCTCGGCCGCCCGCGCGCGCAGGATCGTCAGCTCGCGGCGGGTCGGGTAGTACTCGGGCAACCGGGTGATGCGCGAGAACAGGTCGCTGCCCGCCTCGTCGTAGAACCACTTGGGCGGCAGCCACTTGGGCGTGGCCGTCAGCCCGGTCCTGACGTCGTGTTCGAGCGCCTGGCGCAGGTAGCCGGGGTCAAGATGGTTGATCACATGGACGGTCGGCTGGATGACGGGCACGAGATCCTCCTGAAAAGGTCACAACGGCTGGACGCGTACGTCGTCCGGCGTGGCGGTGAGCAGGCTGCGGTCGGGCGCCGCCTGCCAGCCGGGCCGGTCGTCGAGCGGCTCGCTGGCCACGTACACGCCGTCCCGGTCGGCGCGGAAGAAGAGGGTGTCGCCCCAGACGGTCGCGGCGAGCGCCGTGCCGTCGCAGGCGAGCAGGTTCAGGCGGGCGGCGGGGTCCTTCTCCCCCGCGCGCACGACGACGTCGGCCAGCGCCGCGGCCAGGCCGAGCCCGGCGCTGCCGCGGGCGAACACGGCGGCGGCCAGCCAGGCCGAGTCGCAGGGGCTCTCGGGCAGGTCGTCGGCCAGGTCCATGACCGCGTCGCGCTCGACCCGGCCGTTGTGGCTGAGCAGCCAGCCGCCCCCGGCGAACGGCGCGGTGGTGCTCTCCTCCACCGGCATCCCGGTCGTGGCGCACCGCACGGCCGCGATCAGGCAGCCGGAGCGGGCGATCTCGGCGAGCGCGGGCAGGTTGGCGTCGGCCCAGATGGGGATGGCGCGGCGGTAGCGCACCGGCTCCGGCCTGGCCGGGTCGTACCAGGCCATGCCGTAGCCGTCGGCGTTGACCGTGCCGTGGCGCTGCCGCCGGGGCGCGTACGACTGGGCGAGCAGGCCGTGCGGCGGCTCGTGGATCAGCGTGGTCAGCGGGCGCGGGGCGCCCAGCCAGGCGGCGTGCCGGCACATCTAGGCCCGCTCGGCGTCGCGGGCGCAGCGGAAGCCGGTGAAGATCTGCCGCCGGACCGGGTAGTCCCAGTTGCGGAACGTCGTCCGCACCGCCGCCGGGTCGGCCGCCCACGAGCCGCCGCGCAGCACCCGGTACTCCTGCCCGAAGAAGACCTCGCTGTACTCCTTGTACGGGAAGCTGCGGAACCCGGGATAGGGCTGGAACCACGACCCGGTCCACTCCCACACGTCGCCGACCATCTGCTCGGCCCCGTACGCGCTCGCCCCGGCGGGGTAGGCCCCCAGCGGGGCCGGCCGGGCCGCCCGGTGACCGAGGTTGGCCAGGTCGGGACGGGGATCCTCGTCGCCCCACGGGTACTTACGGGCCCGCCCGGCGTCCGGGTCCCAGCCGCACGCCTTCTCCCACTCGGCCTCGGTGGGCAGCCGCCGGCCCGCCCAGCGGGCGTAGGCGTCGGCCTCGTACCAGCTCACGTGCTGGACCGGCTCGTCCATCGGGACGGGCTCGGCGCGGCCGAAGCGGGTGCGCCACCACGCGTCGCCCTCCCGGGTCCAGAACAGCGGCGCGGTGGCCCCGCTCTCCTGCCGCCAGCGCCAGCCGTCCGGGTGCCACCAGCGCGGGTCGTCGTAGCCGCCGGACTCGACGAACGCCGCGTAGGCGGCGTTGCCGACGGGCAGCCGGTCGATCCAGTAGGCGGGCAGGTCCACCCGGTGGGCGGGGCGCTCGTTGTCGTAGGCCCAGGGCAGGGTGCCGGTGCCCATCTGGAAGGGGCCGGCGGGGACGTACACCTCGGCGGGGCCGGTGGCGCGGCCCGGCGGCAGGTCGCCGTCGCGGACCAGGCCGGGCTGCCGGGACAGCTGCCAGGTGGCCAGCATCGTCTCGTCGTGCTGGTGCTCGTGCTGGATGACCAGGCCGAACACGAACCCATCGCGGTGCAGCGGCGCGGCGGCCTCCAGGTCGATCGCGTCCAGCACGTCGAGCACCCGGCCGCGCACGCCGCCGATGTACTTCCTGGCCTCCTCGGGGCCGAGGATCGGCAGGGTGGGACGGTCCTTGCGGGGGTGCTTGAAGGCGTCGTAGATGTCGTCGATCTCGGGGCGCAGCGGCGTGATGCCGGCGGCCTCGCGCAGCACCCACAGCTCCTCGTAGTTGCCGACGTGCGCGAGGTCCCACACCAGCGGCGACATCAGCGGGGAGTGCTGGCGCAGCAGGAGGTCGTCCTCGGCCTCGGTGTAGGTCAGCGAACGGTCGCGCACCGCGGTCAGCTCGGCGGCGATGCGTTCCTTGATGTCGTTCATGCCCGTCCTTCTCCGCTCAGCCAGGCCGGCAGGCGCCGTACCGGGTCCGTCATCAGGTCCATCAGGTCGGCCGCCGGGGAGCGGCCCGCGCTCACGTACCGGGCGGCGAAGCCGGACACGCCGTCGACCAGATCGGCGGGCGCGCCGAGCCGGGGCAGCGCCTCGACGGCGGCGCGGAAGGCCGCCTCGGCGGCGCGGGCGAGCCGCGGGTCGGTCAGGCCGCACCTGGCGGCCACCTCGGCCAGGCCCGCGACGGGCTCGGCGGCCGACAGGGCGGCGTCGGCGGCGCGGTCGTCGGTGATCAGCGCGTGGGTGACGGCGACGCACACCGGCCAGTCGTCCGGGTGCTGGGCGTCGAGGTAGCGGATCTCCAGCCAGCCGCGCGGCCGGACCGGCGGGAACAGCGTGGTGGCGTGGTAGGCCAGGTCGTCGGGGGTGGGCGGGCGCTGGCCCGCGCCGTCGAGCCAGTCGCGGAAGGTCGAGCCGTCGCCGACCGCGCGGTAGCGGCGCTCGTCCTCGCGGACGAGCATGAGCCGGGCGTCGAGCAGGTACGCCGCCCAGGCCGCCGCCGGGTCGCCGGAGCCGTCGACGGGGGCGGTGCGGGTCGGGTCGAGGTTCTCCCAGACGGCCTGGCGGCCCGACATCCAGCCGCAGGGGCGTCCGCGGCTCAGCGGCGAGTTGCTGAAGGCCGCTGTCAGGACGGGCCCGAGCAGCCTGGCGCGCTCCCACCGGACCGCCGGCCGCTCCCCCAGGTCCACGTTGACCTGGACGGACGCGGTCGAGCACATCATCAGCGGCCCGTACGGGCGGCCCAGGAACTCGGCCATGGCGTCGTAGCGCGGCTGGCGGAGCTGCCGCCGGGCCGGGCGCAGCGGGTCGAGCCCCACGCCGCCCAGCACCAGCCCGGCCCGCCCGAGCGCCGCGCGGACGGCGGCCACGTCGGCGGCCAGCCGTCCGATGGCCTCGGCGGGCGGCCCGGCCGGGCCCGACAGCTCGATCTGGCCGCCCGGCTCGTACGTCACCCGGCTCCCGCCGGCCAGCGCCGGGACGACCCGCTTCACCCGGTCCATCGGCACCTGCCGCGCCGGATCCGCCCGGTCGAAGATCAGGAACTCCAGCTCGGCCCCCACCCGGTCGCCCGGGGCGGGGGCGAAGCACCGGCGTGCGAACTCCTCCACCTCCGGCACGCCCCGGAGCGGCTCGCCGGCCGCTCCCGAGGCGCCGGACCCGCCGGCCGCCGGGCCGGTCATCGCGTGGCGCATGTGCTTACAGACCCGCGAGACCCGCCAGCGTTACACGGAAATCTGATGATCTGCCGAGATTTGCCCCTTTTGCGGCTCTTGGTGCAGAAAAGGGGCCGTCAACCCCGGTGGCGGCGGGCTCTGAAGGCGGACATCAGGCGGTCGCGCGTGCCGTCGGACAACTTGCGCTCCGGCGGGAGCTCGCGCAGGGCCCGGACGGTCTCGCGGAACTGGTCGAGCTGCCGCGCGCAGTCGGCGCAGGCCGCCGCGTGCGCCTCGAACCCCTCGCGTTCGGGCCGGTCAAGAGCGCCGTCAAGGTAGGCGGTGATGAGTTCTACCAGCTCGTCGCACGTGAACCGCTTCACGACGTTGACCGCCTCACCTCTGAGCGTTGAACCGTTTAACCTATTCTGACCGCTTCACGGACTGGTAGTAGCCTTCGAGCCGGTCGCGGACCGTGGCCCTTGCCCGGTGCAGGAGCACCCGTTGGTTGGCGGCCGAGATCTCCAGGATCTCGCAAACCTCCTCGGACGTGCATCCCTCCAGGTCACGCAGGGTGATGACGATCCGCTGCCGGGGCGGCAGCCCGGCCAGCGCCTCGCCGATGAGACCGCGCGCCTCCGAGGCGAGCACCGCGCCCTCCGGCGTCGGGCCGTCCACCTTCTGGGCCGGCTCGGCGGGCGGCTCGAACGCGCTCCACGGCAGCGTGCGGCTCTCGCGCAGGCCGCGTTTCTTGGCGGTGTTGACCAGGATGCGGTAGACCCACGTCTTGACCGAGGAGCGCCCCTCGAAGGCGTCGATGGCGCCGATCACCGCCAGCCACGTGTCCTGCACGACCTCCTCGGCCGAGTCGTCGGTGGACACGTAGGACCTGGCCGCCCGCAACATCCCCCGCGACCAGGTGTCGAGGAGCGCGGCGAACATCGACTCGTCCCCGGCCCGCAGCGCCGCGACGACGACGTCGTCCGGGGGCAGCCCACCGCCCGCGAAAGGCCCCACGATCGTTTCCTCCCGGTCGAGCGTCGGGGACATCATGACATCGGGCCGCGCGTCGTCCACGCCCGGCCTGCCGCCGGGCCCGTGCGGGACGTCATGCTCCAGGCTAGCCCTCACCCCCTCGCACCTGAAGATCGCACACCGGTCCACGCCCGCACGTCGTACGGCGGCACCCATGGGGAACCTTCCCCGGCGGAGGCCGTCCAGCCGCGCGGAACCGGGATCGCCGCAGGTCAGTCGCGGTCGTAGTGGCAGACGGCCTCCAGCATGACGCCGTGCGGGTCGAGCCAGAACGCGGCGTGGTAGGGCGGCGGGTACTCGGGGAACTCCCTGGGCTCGTGCAGCACCTCCGAGCCGAGCTCCACCGCCCGCGCGTGCGCCTCGGCGACCGCGGACCGGCTGCGCAGCGAGAACGCCAGATGCTGGAGCCCGGTGCGGTGCCGCGAGTAGTCGCCGGCCTCCTGCGCGGGGTAGAGGAACAGGTACGTGCCCGGCTTGTCGTCCGCCGGCATGTAGCCGATCTCCTCCTCGCTGCTGAAGAACTCCTTGAAACCGAGGTACGGCAGCAGGGCGTCGTAGTATTCCTTGGCCGCCCGCATGTCGGGGACGTTGATGCCGATATGACCGATCATGCAGGGAGTATCGCGGCCCCCGGCGGGCGACGGCAACGTGTCGGTCCCGGCTGTTACGGTCGCGGGCATGGGAACAGGAGTGCCGCCGTCCGGTGGCGAGAAGGAGAGCCTGCACGCCAGCCTCGACCGGCACCGCGACGTCATCGTGTGGAAGCTGCAGGGCCTGGGCGAGGAGCAGGTCAGGCGGCCGATGACACCGTCCGGCACGTCGCTGCTCGGCATCGTCAAACACCTGGCCGCCGTCGAGTACGGCTGGTTCTGCTCGACGTTCGGCCGCGAGGCCGAGCCGCTGTGGTTCGCCCCCGAGGACGACTTCGCGATCGGCGAGCGGGAGACCACCGAGCAGATCGTCGCCTTCTACGGCCGGGCCCGCGCCGCCGCCGACAAGGCGATCTCCGACCTCCCCCTCGACGAGCCCGGCACCTCGTGGGCGGGCCGCCGGGTGACCCTGCGCTGGGTGCTCATCCACATGATCGAGGACACCGTGCGGCACGCGGGCCACATGGACATCCTGCGCGAGCTGATCGACGGCGCCACCGGCGACCACCCCCGCTGATCGCCCTTCGCTCCCGTCACAGAGTGGTGGGCAGCACCGGGCGGCCGCGCACGCCGGGGTCGGCGGCGAACAGGGCGCCCGCCTCGGGCTGCTCCCGGGCGTCCACCCCGAGCCTCGACGTGGTGACGTACAGCCGGTCGAGGCCGGGGCCGCCGAACGTGACCGCGGTGACCTTGCCGACCGGCAGCTCCACCACGGCGTCGAGCCGCCCGCCGGGGGTGTACCGGTGCACGGCGAACCCCTGCCAGAGCGCCACCCACACCCCGCCCTCGGCGTCGACCGTCAGCCCGTCGGGCGCGCCCTGGGCGGGGTCGATCGTCACGAACGGCCTGCGCCCGGTGAGCCCGCCCGCCGGGTCGTGGTCGAGGACGTCCACCCGGCCGGTGGCGGTGTCGGCGTAGTAGGCGAGGCCGCCGTCGGGGCTGAAGTCGAGGCCGTTGGAGACGGTGACGCCGCTGATCACCGGGCTGAGCGCGCCGTCCGGCCCGGCCACGTAGAGGGAGCCGGCTCCGGGGGTCTCGTCGTAGGGCATGCTGCCGATGTAGAAGCGGCCCTCGGGGTCGCAGCCGCCGTCGTTCATGCGCACGCCGGGGTCGCTCCACGCCTGGCCGAGCGGGCGCAGCGGCGCGTCGAGGTCGTCGGAGTCGGCCAGCAGCAGCTCGCGTTCGCCGGCTACCACGTAACCGCCGGTCACGCGCGGGCGCAGGGCCGCGGCGACCGGGCCGACGTGCCGCCGCCGCACGCCGCCGGAGTCGTCGAGGGCGAGCACGTCGCCGGCCAGCATGTCCACCCACCGCAGCCCGCCCCAGCGGGCGGACCACACGGGCCCCTCGCCGTGCTCGGCCACCGGCCCGGTCACGGGGTACGCCTGCACGCTCATACCGGCCTCCTCGGCCCGATCCTAGCGTCGGACGCGATCATCGTTTCCCGCCCGCGGGCACGGGGGCCTCCAGCGGCTCCGGCGCGGCGCGGTGCCGTACGGGCTGGAGCTGCGCCACGAGGAGGGCGGCGAGCACGATGACGGCGCCGGCGACCTGCGCGAGGGTGAGCCGCTGCCCGAGCACCAGCCAGCCGAGCGCGGTGGCGACGACGGGGCTGAGCAGCCCGAGGAAGGTGACCTTGGTGGCCGACAGCTCGCGGATGCCCCGGAACCACAGGGTGTAGGCCAGGGCCGAGCCGATGATCGCGAGGTAGGCGTACCCGGCGAGGTTCTCGCCGGTCAGGTGGGCGGGCGGCGGCCCCTCGACGAGGAACGTCACCGGGGCGAGCAGCAGGCCGCCGGCCGTCAGCTGCCATCCGGTGGTGGCCAGCAGCGGCGCGGGCGACTTCCAGCGCTTGCTGAGCACGACCCCGACCGCCATCACCACCGCGCCGCCCAGCGCGGCGGCCACGCCCAGCAGGTCGAGCCGGGCGTCGGCGCGCAGCACCAGCAGGCTCACCCCGGCCACGCCCGCCGCCGCGGCGAGCGCGACGCGCCAGGTCAGCCGCTCCCCCAGCAGCCCCGCCGACAACAACGCGACCAGCAGCGGCTGGATGGCCCCCACGGTGGCGGCCACCCCTCCGGGCAACCGGTAGGCGCCCACGAACAACAACGCGAAGAACAATCCGATGTTGAGCGCGCCGAGCACCAGGGCACGCCACCACCAGTTCCCCTGGGGCAGCCGACGGGTGATCGCGATCAGGATCAGGCCCGCCGGCAGGGCGCGGATCAACGCGGCCAGCAAGGGCCGGCCGGGCGGCAGCAGTTCGGTCGTGATCAGATAGGTGGTCCCCCAGATGGCGGGGGTGAGGGCGGTCAGCAGAACGGTTCCCGTTCGATTACTTAGCACTAAGACAAATTAACCGAACCCCGACGTTCCGGCCAGGTGATTTTCCTCACCGCTAAGACACTTGTAGGCTGCGAGGGTGGCTGACCAGGTCGACTACATCCTCAGGCAGTGGCACGCGCAGCGCCCTGACCTGGACGTCTCCCCCATGGCGGTGATCGGGCGGCTGTCGCGGCTGTCCCGGCTCATCGAGGCCGAGCTGGGCCGTACGTTCGCCGGGCACGGGCTCGACCGGGCCTCGTTCGACGTGCTGGCCACGTTGCGG
Organism: Nonomuraea sp. NPDC001684; assembly: GCF_053596515.1. Lineage (NCBI taxonomy): Bacteria > Bacillati > Actinomycetota > Actinomycetes > Streptosporangiales > Streptosporangiaceae > Nonomuraea > Nonomuraea sp. NPDC001684. Next base: position 352 of record NZ_JBSFGJ010000254.1, on the reverse strand, counting down.
CGCAGCGAACCGCCCCACCGCCTGACCCCCGCCGCCCTGATGCGCGCCTCCATGGTCACCTCCGGGGCCGTCACCCAGCGGCTCGACCGGCTGGAGTCGCGGGGGCTGGTGCGACGCACGCCCAGCGACTCCGACGGGCGCGGCGTGCACGTGACGCTCACCGCCGAGGGGCTCGCGCTGATCGACCGCGCGCTGCCCGACCATCTGGCGACCGAGCAGCGCATGTTGGCGGCGCTCACCGGGCAGCGGCGCGACGAGGTAGTGGTCGATCCCGGCGGCGACGGCGGCGGCCAGGGTGGCGTCGCCGGTCAGCCCCGTCCCCGGCAGCGCGTACGCGCGGGCCATGGCCAGC
>NZ_JBSFGJ010000253.1:0-14129 GCF_053596515.1 Nonomuraea sp. NPDC001684 | reverse complement strand
GCCAGGCGGCTCGGCATCCAGCCGCCGTCGCTGTACAAGTACTTCCCGTCCCGGCACGCGGTCTACGACGCCCTGTTCAGGCGCGGGCAGGAGGGCTACCTGGCGGCCGTGCGGCGGGGGGCCGAGCCGCACGAGCCGGGGCTGGCGGCCATGGGGTCGTCCCTGGAGGCCGGAGCGCGGTGGATCATGGAGAACCAGGTGCTGGCCCAGTTGATGTTCTGGCGGCCGGTGCCGGGGTTCGCGCCCTCGCCCGAGGCGTACGCGCCCGCGCTGGCCGTCCACGAGCACTTCGCCGAGCTGATCAGGGCCGCCGTCGGGCGCGGTGAGCTGCATCCCGACGCCGCGGGCGAGGAGGGGCTGGCCCTGGCCGCGAGCCTGATCGCCGGGCCCGTGTCCCAGCAGCTCAGCAACGAGCCGGGCGCCTCCTACGAGGAGGGGCGGTTCACCCGGCTCGTCCCCCGGCTGCCGGCCGTGTTCGCGGCGGTGTACCCGCCGCCGTGAGCTGGTCGCGGAGGCGTACCCGCCGCCGTGAGCTGGTCGCCGACCGGCGGCGCGCCCCGCCGGTTGTCGATCTCCAGGTGCGGCACGACGGGCGGCTCGTCCACCCGGATGTTCCTCAGGTAGTCGGCGAAGGCCGCCAGCTTGCCCGCGTCCCTGGCCAGGCCGCGCGCCTCCAGCCGGGCGCGCAGCGTCGGCCCGTCCGAACGCACCCACAACAGGCGCACGGGCGGGCCGCCCAGCTCCGCCACCCACCGCGCCCAGCGCGCCGCGTCGTGCACCTGCGCGGTGAACGGGCCGTCGAGCAGCACCGGGCAGCCGTGGCCGCGGATCTGCGCGGCGATCCTGGTCAGGCCGGTGTACTCGTGGTGCTTGACGTGCCGGTCGTACCAGGGGCCCTCGCGCTCGCCCTGGTCGCGGCCGTGGGCCCGCAGGACCTCCGCGACGAGGTCGCCGTAGACGGTGTCCTTGTCGAGCAGGGCGGGCACCGGCGACAGGCGGGCCAGCAGCTCGGCCGCCACCGTGGACTTGCCCGCCCCCGGCGGCCCGCTGATCACCCACACGGTCGTCATGCGCCCAACCTACGCGGATCTGCGTACGCGGGTGCCTCGCCTGGGCGGACGACGTCCGGCTCGCCCGCGGACAGACTTCCTGCTCATGCTGACTGTCTTCGCCAGAGCGTTCCGGGTGCCGGAGCTGCGCAGGAAACTGCTGTTCACCTTGGGGCTGATCGTGCTGTTCCGCCTCGGCCAGATCATGCCCGCGCCCGGCGTGGACGTCGTGGCCGTGCGGCAGTGCGTGGGCTCGGCGAGCGGCGGCGTCTTCGACATGATGCAGATGCTCAGCGGCGGCGCGATGCTCCAGCTGTCGGTGTTCGCGCTGGGCGTCATGCCCTACATCACGGCCAGCATCATCCTGCAGCTGTCCGCCGTCGTGGTGCCGCGGCTCGACACGCTCAGGAAGGAGGGGTCCAACGGGCAGGCGCGGATCACCCAGTACACCCGTTACCTGACCGTCGGCCTCGCCGTCCTGAACGCCACGACCGTCGTCACCCTGGCCCGCTCGGGGAACCTGCTGCCCGGCTGCGCCCGTCCGCTGCTGCGCGACCAGGGGCTGCTCGCGGTGTCGGTGATCGTGGCGACGATGGTCGCGGGCACCTGCGTGGTCATGTGGATGGGCGAGCTGATCACCGACCGGGGGATCGGCAACGGCATGTCGATCCTGATGTTCACGCAGGTCGTGGCGGTGTTCCCGGGGTACATGGCGAAGATCTTCGTGCTCACGCCGTTCGGGTTCGCGGTGATGCTGGCGGCCGGGTTGTGCCTGGTGGCGGCGGTGGTGTTCGTCGAGCAGGCCCAGCGGCGGGTGCCCGTCCAGTACGCCAAGCGCATGGTGGGGCGGCGCATGTACGGGGGGAGCAGCACGTACATCCCGCTCAAGGTCAACCAGGCGGGGATCGTACCGGTGATCTTCACCTCGTCGCTGCTCTACGTGCCGACGCTGGCCGCGCCGCTGCTCGGCGCGGAGGCGGGCGCCTGGGTCTCGCGCAACCTGACCGCCGGGACCCATCCGCTCTACATGAGCGTGTACGTGCTGCTGATCGTCTCCTTCGCCTACTTCTACGTCGCGATCACCTTCAATCCCGTCGAGGTGGCCGACAACATGCGGCGGTTCGGGGGGTTCGTGCCGGGGATCCGGCCGGGCGCGCCGACGGCCCGCTACCTGGCGTACGTGTTGTCGCGGCTGACCGCGCCCGGAGCCGTCTACCTCGGCGTGCTGGCGCTGCTGCCGCTGGTGGCGTTCGCGATCCTGCGCGACCCCGGCACGCAGCAGAACTTCCCGTTCGGCGGGACCAGCGTGCTCATCATGGTCGGCGTCGGGCTGGACACGGTCAAGCAGATCGAGGCCCAGCTCCAGCAGCGCAACTACGAGGGCTTCCTGCGGTAGGCCGCGTGTCCGGCGGCGGGGGGGGTACCGTCGGTGGGCCGCGTGCCCGGCTCAGGCCGGCGGCGCGAGCCCGGCCCGCATGGCGAACACCACGAGCTGGGCCCGGTCGCGGGCGCGCAGCTTGACCATGGCCCGGCTGACGTGCGTGCGCACGGTGTCGGGGCTGATCACCAGCTCCCTGGCGATCTCGTCGTTGGACCGGCCCGTCGCCACCCACGCCACCAGCTCGCGCTCGCGCGGGGTGAGCGTGCCCAGGCCCTCGACGGGCTCGGCGCCGCCGCGGCCGAACAGGCCGATGACCTTCCTGGTGATGGACGGCGACAGCAGCGCCTCGCCCGCCGCCACCACGCGCACGGCGTTGACCAGCTCGTCGGGCGCGCTGTCCTTGAGCACGAAGCCGCTCGCCCCGGCCTGGAGGGCGGCGAAGACGTACTCGTCGACGGCGAACGTGGTCACCACGACGATCCGGGTGCCGGCCAGCGTGGGATCGGCGGCCACGGCCCGCAACGCGGACAGGCCGTCGGTGCCGGGCATGCGGATGTCGAGCAGCAGCACGTCGGGACGGGTGCGGCGGATCAGGTCGAGCGCCGCCGCGCCGTCGGCCGCCTCGCCCACGCACTCCATGCCGGGCTCCCGCTCCAGCAGCGCCCGCAGCCCCATCCGCACGACGGCCTGATCGTCGGCGACCGCCACCCTGATCACGCGGCCCCCGGCGCCCGTACCGGGCAGGGCTGTGCCGACGGCGGGCGCGTCCGGGCCTGTCTGGGCGGGGGTGTGCGTGTCCGGGCCTGGGGGGTGGGGGCCTGGGCCGGAGGCGGTCATGCCTCGTACCGGGGGAAGCGGGCGGTCACCTGGAAGCCGCCGCCCTCGCGGGGCCCGGCGGTGAGCCGGCCGCCCGCCTCGGTGACGTGGGCGCGCATCCCGGCCAGCCCGCGGCCCTCGGCGGCGCCGTTCCAGCCCGCGCCGCGGTCGGACACCTCCAGGACGAACGCGCACGGGCCGTCGGCCAGGCGCACCGAGGCCCTGGTCGGGCCGGCGTGCCGGAGCACGTTCGTGAGGGATTCGCGGACCACCCGGTAGACGGCGTCCTTGAGATGGGCGGGCACGGCGGGATCGGCAGGCTCGACGTCGACCGGCAGGCCCGCGGCGCGTACGCCGGCGATGAGGCCGGGCAGGTCGGCGGCCGGCGGGTCGATGCCGTCGAGCGCGGCGCGCAGGTGGGCCAGGGCGGTGGTGCTGGTCTCCCTGATCGCCCGGAGCGAGGCCCGTGCCTGCTCGGGGTCGTCGTCGAGGACGACGAGCGCGAGCCCGGCCTGCATGGCGATGGCGGCGAGCCCGTGACCGGCGGCGTCGTGCACCTCCCCGGCGATCCGCGCCCGCTCGGCCGCCACCACCTCGGCCTTGCCGAGCAAAGCCCCCGACCGCCCGAGCGCGGCGTCCGCCTGCCCGAACCCGATTTCCGCCGTGTGCGGGACGGTCTGCGGGACGGCCCCCGCTGTGTGCGGGACGGCGTCCGCCGTGTGCGGGACGGCCCCCGCCGTGTGCCGGACGGTCTCCGCTGTGTGCGGAGCGGCGTCCGGCGTGTGCGGGGTGGCGGTCGCGGAGGCATCGGCGGTGGCGGCGGGCCGGACGGGACGAACGGTGGCGGCGGGATGGGCGACCGCAGGCGCCGGGATCCCCCAGGCCGCACCCACCGGCCAGGCCCCGCGCCCCGAAGCCGCATCCCCGCCCCCCGGACCGCACAACGCCCCGCCCCCACCAACGGGCACACCCGGGACGAACGCGGACGGCGACGAGGAGGGGGAAGTGAGCGCGGACGGCGACGCGGTGTGCGAGGCGAGCGCGGACAGCGGCGTGCTGTGGGGGGCGAGTGCGGACGGCGGTGGGGCGGTGTCGGAGGCGTGGGACGAGGGCGGGGGCTCGGCGTCGGCGGCGGCCGCCGCTGCCGCGGCCCTGGCCTGCGCGAGGCCGCTGAACGACCACGGGACGGCCAGCCACCCGGCCCAGGCCAGCATGACGACGACCGGGACGTCACCCGCCCGGCTCAGGCGCGACAGCGCCGCGACCGACCTGCGCAGGCGCCCGCCGCGTTGCGTGTGCTCGCTCACCATCCCCCACCCGGCCAGGCTCGTGTCGCCCCGATCCTAGCGAGTTCTGGGCGGCACGGTCCGATCACCGCCCGCCCGGCCGCCCCGAGACGATCTTGACGACAGGGCCCGGATCAGCCCCTCGGGCCCGCACACGCCCCTCGACGAGGGACTGCCCGCCGATCGGGCTCAGCACCCGGCCGGTCAGCCGGTGTCGGGGTGGCGGGCGGCGTCAGCGCATCCGGTCGGTCAGCCGGTGTCGGGGCGGGGCCCCGGGTCAGCGCATGCCGTCGGTGAGCCAGCGCAGGGGGTTGTCGTGGGTGATCAGGCGGATGACGTCCTCGCCGGTGCCGGCCTCGCGCAGGCGGGGGAGCAGGCTGTGGAACAGGTGGGCGTAGCCGCAGCCGCCGTACCGCTGGACCTGGGCCACGCGGCTCAGGCCGGTGCTGAGGAGCAGGCGGTCGGCGTGGCCGTCCTCGATGAGGCCGAGCGCGATCCTGGCCGCCTGGTCGGGGCCGAGCGCCAGGACGCTGAGGCTGACGTACGCGCCCGCCTCGGCGATCTTGCGGGCGCCGCCCAGGTCGCCGGAGTAGCCGGCGGCCACGCGGGAGCCGGGCAGGTTCTCGCCGAGCAGGATCTCCAGCAGCGCCGGGGCGTTCTGGCCGTGGGTGGCGACGGGCAGGCGCGACTGCCGGGAGGCGCGGGCGGCGGCGCGCAGGCAGCGCTCCTCGCGGGCGGTGGGCTCGGCGCCCCAGCTGCCGACCTCGCCGATCACGCCGGGGAAGACACCGGTGCCGTCCACGCCGCTGGAGATCTCGGTCATCAGGCGCCGGGTGAGCTGCTCGACGTCCTCGTCGCCCACGTCGGTGAACGGCTGGGCGAAGAAGCCGGTCGAGGCGATCACCGGCACCCGGCTGCCCGCCGCGATGCGGGCCAGGGCGGCGGCGTCGCGGCCCATGCCGAGACAGGTGAGCTCGACCACCAGGTTGAGCTCGTCGGACTGGCGCAGCTCGCGGAGCTCCGCGGTGACAGTGGTCTCCTCGTCGAGCCAGCGGTGGGGGTCGGAGTCGATGCCGACCGCCCAGCGCATGTCGTTGCGCAGGTGCTCGTGGGGGAGTACGGCGCCGTTCACCGCTGCCGCGCGGATCGGGCCGGTGACGGTGCGAAGGATGACCTCGGGCATAGCCGACATTAACCGATAGTTGCCGGAATACCCTTACTTCTGGCGGGAAATTTTACTCTTCGTCCTGTTTGGCGGCCTGCTAGTGGTCTGCAAGTGTTCCTGCCAATGTGGGCCGTATCCTGAGAGGCAGCCGACGACACGGGGGAGACGTGCCGATCCAGAACTCCGAGACGGGCGACGCCGACGTGATGAAGGACGAGGCCGCCGACCGCTCCGCCATGCCCGCCCGCCGAGGCGGTCTGAAGGGCCGGCTCGACGGCATACGGTCCACCCGCGCGGGCGCGCTCACGCTGAAGATCGTGGTCGGCGTCATCGGCGCGGTGATGGTGGTCGGCGGCCTGATCATGGTGCCGTTCCCCGGGCCGGGCTGGCTCGTGGTGTTCGCCGGGCTGGCGGTGCTGGCCACCGAGTTCCACTGGGCCCACCGGGTGCTGGAGTTCGGCAAGCAGACGCTGCACGCCTGGACGCAGTGGTACAAGCGGCAGGGCTGGACGGTGCGCATCCTCGTGCTGCTGGTGACCGTGGCCGCCGCCGCGGTGATCGTCTACTTCGGCATGCTGACGCTCGGCATCGACCTGCTGGAGATCGCCCAGCGTTTCGTCTAGTTCCGCGGGGGCTTTCAGACCGGGTCGTTATCGTTCCCGGAATCGCCGCCTTTCCCTGCCTATTCTGCGGGCGTGCTCGCTCACCTAGCCGTCGCGCTGTCGCTGACGTTCCTCGCCCCGGCCGCCGCTCGGGCCGACCTGACGTTGCCGGAAACCGGCGGCATGAAATATCACGAGAAATCGGGCGACCCGGTACGGCTCAGCGCGTACGGCCTCGGCACCGGCCGCACCTACCTGCGCGCCGCCACCGGCGACTCCTTCACCCGGCAGAAGGGCCTGTCGGAGGTGGCGGTCTCGCCGGACGGCCGCCTGACGGCCGGGGTGTCGTCGTCCTACCGGGCGGGCTACGACTCCGTGGTCGTCACCGACCGGGCCACCGGCAAGACCGCGCGGATCCGTACCGTCAAGAAGCCCATGACGGCGGCCTACGCCTCCTGGTCCAGGGACGGCAGGAAGCTCGCGCTCACCGTCGAGCAGAAGAGCGGCGGGACGTGGCGGGTGCTCGGCTTCACGGTGGTGGACGTGCGCGCGGGCACCGCGAGCACGGTCCGCGTCGCGGGCCTGGCCCGGAAGGCCGGCTTCTGGTGGAGCCCCGACGGCAACCTCGTCAGCATGTACGGCACCGGCCTGCGCATCTACCGCCCCACGGACGGCGCGGTGCTGCGCACGTACGCGGACGTGGGCCTGCCGACCGGCCCCGAGGACTCCTACGCGCCTTCGGGCAAACGCCTGACGACGTGGTGCCCCTCGCGGTTCAAGGAGCAGGTGTGCCTGCTCGACCTGGCCACCGGCACGATCGCCCAGCGCGTGGCCGTCAAGCCGGCGGCCCTGTTCGGCTGGTGGGACGACACCCATCTGATCGCCGTCACGACGGCCGGGAAGGGCCGCCGCCTATCGGTGCTCGACCTGACCGGCCGGACGACGCGGGTGCTCGCGGACGTGCCCGCCGCCACCTGGGCCGCCGAGCTGTGGGTCAACTTCGCCAGGACCCGGGTGTCATAGGTACAGGCCCGTGCCGTGGTCGGTCTCCTGGGTGGCCACCGCGTGCAGGTCGCGCTCGCGCATGACGAGGTAGACCCGCGCGTGCACCTCGACCTCGAACTGGTCTTCCGGGTTGAACAGCACCTTGTCGCCCACCTTGACCGCGCGCACGTTCGTGCCGACGCCGCAGACCTCGCCCCACGACAGCCGGTTGGCCATCTTGACCGTCGCGGGGATGACGATCCCGGAGCCGCTGCGCCGCTCCTCGGCCTCCTGCTCCAGCCGGATCATCACTCGATCGTGCAGCATCTGAATCTCGAACTTGGGCGCTTCCACGGGTCACAGTTTACGAGCCGCCGCAGCTCCGGAATCCCGCGGTCGTCCCAGGTCCCGCCTTCCCCGGGGATGGGGTCACGGCAGCAGGAGCTCGGCGTACACCGGACGGTGGTCGCTGCCGACCGGCGCGAGCACCCGGAAGTCCCGCACCGCCATGCGGTCGCCGGCCAGCACGTGGTCGATCGTCACGCCGGGCAGCGGGCCCCATCCGCCCCACGTCGTGGACAGGCCGCGGCCCATGGCGTCGGCCGCGTCGCGGTAGCCGGCGGCCAGCAGCTCGCGCAGCGGGAGGTGGTCGAGGGTGGCGTTGAAGTCGCCGGCCAGCACGCGCAGCCGTCCGCCGCCGCGCGGCAGGCGCTCCAGCCCCGCCAGCCAGCACGGCTGCCGGCCCGTCCGCTTGGGGGCGCACGGATGCACCGAGACGATCTCCACCCGGGCCCCGCCGGGGTGCGTCAGCACGGCCGTGGCCTGGCCGAACCCGCCCGCCTCGATCAGCTCGCCGGCGGTGAGGGGATGGCGGGCGTACACGGCCGAGCCGCCCACGCCCTTGGCGGGCCACGTCACCGTGTACGGCAGCAGCTCGCGCAGCCCGGCCGCCGTCAGCCGCCGCTCGGCGAGGGGCGTGAACTCCTGCAACGTCAGCACGTCCGGCCGCAGCGACCTGACCTGCGCGGTCAGCTCGGCCGCGTCGGCCGTGCCGACCAGCAGGTTGGCGGCCAGCACGCGCAGCGGCGCGCCGTGGGCGGCCGGCGCGGGGTCGGGCAGCGCGCGGGGCAGCACCGCGACGCCCAGCGCCAGCACCGTGACCAGCGCGACCGCCCCCGCCGCCCACCGCCGCAGCAGCCCGGCGAGTGCCAGGCCCAGCGCCGCCCCCACCGCCGCGTACGGCGTGAACGCGACCACCGGCACCCACGGCCAGTCCGGCTCGAACCCGCTCAGGCGCACCGCCGCCCAGACGGTGAACGGCGTCACCGCGATCCAGCTCATCCAGCTACGCACGTTCTGTATCGCCATATGTCGTGAAAGGCGTTCACGGCGTGAGAAAGTGTGCTGCATGCGCGACGTGGAAGCCCGGGTCCTGAACGCCATCGACGAGGCGGAGACCGTCGGCCTGCTGGCCGAGACGGTGCGCGTCCCGAGCGTCACGGGCACCGACGCCGAGTCCGACCTCCAGCACCGCTTCGCCCGCCTGCTCGCCGAGGCCGGCCTGGACGTGGACGTCTGGAAACTCGACCTCGCCGACCTCACCGCGCGCGCCGGTTTCCCCGGCACCGAGGCCCCCAGGCAGGAGGGCTACGGCGTCGTCGCCGTGACCGAGGGTGAGGGCGTGCCGGCGCTGGCCCTCCAGGGCCACGTGGACGTCGTCCCGACCGGCGACCTGGCCAAGTGGGAGGGCAGCGACCCGTTCGCCGCCCGGATCACCGGCGACGTGCTGCACGGCAGGGGCGCCTGCGACATGAAGGCCGGCCTGGTGGCCAACCTGGCCGTCGTGCGGGCGCTGAAGCGGGCGGGGGTGCGCCTGGCCAGGCCCCTCGCGGTGCACTGCGTGATCAGCGAGGAGGACGGCGGCCTCGGCGCGTTCGCCACCCTGGCCAGGGGCCACACGGCGGAGGCCGCGGTGATCACCGAGCCCACCAGCGGCGCGGTCATCACCGCCAACGCCGGCGCGCAGACCTTCCGGCTGGAGGTCGCCGGCCGCGCCGCGCACGGCGCCACGCGGTACGAGGGCGTCAACGCGATCGAGGTCTTCTGGCCGGTGTTCGAGGCGATCAGGCGCCTGGAGGCCGACCGCAACCGGGACGTGCCGGAGCTCTTCGGCGCCAACCCCATGCCGTACCCCATCGAGGTCGGCACCGTGCGGGCCGGCGACTGGGCGAGCACCGTGCCGGACCTGCTGGTCGCCGAGGGACGCCTCGGCGTGCGCCTGGACGAGGACCCGGCCGCGGCGCGGGCGGCCTTCGAGGAGGCCGTCGCCTCGACCGGCCATCCGTGGCTGCGGGACAACCCGCCCGCGGTGACCTGGCCGGGCGGCCAGTTCGCCAGCGGCCGGCTGCCCGCCGGGCACGAGCTGCTCGGCGCGGTCGACCAGGCCGTCGCCGACGTCGCGGGCCGCCGTCCGGCCGAGGCGGCCGCGCCGTACGGGAGCGACCTGCGCCTGTACGCGGCGGGCGGCGTCCCGACCCTGCACTACGGCCCGGGGGACGTCCGGTTCGCGCACGCGCCCAGGGAGCAGGTCGAGCTGGCCGAGCTGCGCGAGGTCACCCGCGCGCTGGCGCTGCTCGCGGTGCGCCGCTGCGGCGTCCTGTGAGCAGTTCCCGGTACGACGGTCACAGGGACGACTCGACCGGCAGGCCGGCCCCGACCCAGTCCTCGATGCCCTCGACGTACCGGCGCACGTCGGTGTAGCCGAGCGCGGTCAGCCGGTTGGCCACGGCCTTGCTGTTGCCGCAGGCCGGGTTGGAGCAGTAGGTGACGATGGTGGCGTCCTTGTCGGGCAGCAGCTCGGCGGCGCGCTCGGCGACCTCGCTCTCCACCAGGGCGACGGCCCCGGGCAGGTGCTGCTGGGCGTAGTAGGAGCCGCCGAGCGTGTCGAGCACGGTCACGCTGCCCAGACGGGCGTGCAGCTCCTCGCGGGTGATGGTCATTGTGGCCTCCGAGCGAAATGGACTAGAGTCCGGATGTGTGAATGGCCAGGAACCTAACGGACCGCAGTCCGGTTCGTCAAGCGAGTCGCTGGAGCTGCTGACCGGCAAACCGGTCAGGGAACGCGCGGACGCGGCCCGCAACAGGGAGAAGGTGCTCGCGGCCGCCGCGCGGCTGTTCGCCGAGAAGGGCGTGGAGGCCGTGTCGATGGACGCGGTCGCCGCCGAGGCGGGCGTCGGCAAGGGCACGCTGTTCCGCCGGTTCGGCGACAAGTCGGGGCTGGCGGTGGCGCTGCTGGACGCCCGCGAACGCGACCTGCAAGAGCGCGTGCTGTCGGGGCCGCCGCCCGTGGGCCCCGGCGCTCCGGCCGCCGAACGCCTGACCGCCTTCACGGCCGCCTACCTCGACTACCTCTACGCCCACCTCGACCTGGTGCGGATGTCCGAGACGGCCAGCCCGGGGGCCCGCTACCGCATCGGCGCCTACCGCTTCTGGCACCGCCACGTCGCGATCCTGCTGGCCGAGGCCCGGCCCGGCGGCGACGCCGACGTGCTCGCCCACACCCTGCTGGCCGCGATGGGCGCGGAGGCGGCCGGGGTGCTGCGCGAGGAGTACGGCCGCGAGCGCGCGACCGCGGGCATCACGGCCCTGGCCGCCGCCCTAGCCCAGCCGGTCTAGCTCAGGCGGTCCGGCTCAAGTGGTTCGGGTCAGGCGGGGGCGGCCACCCGCCGCCGCGCCTCGGGCACGATCATCGGCGTGCCCGACTGCGGGTCCTGGATGATCTCGCACCGCAGGTCGAACACCCGGTGGACCAGCTCGGGCGTGACGATCTCGGCCGGCACGCCCTCGGCCACGACCTCGCCGGCCCGCATGACGATCAGGTGGGTGGCGTACCGGCACGCCTGGTTGAGGTCGTGCAGCACGGCGACCATGGTCCGGCCGGCCTCGTGCAGGTCGGCGCAGAGGTCGAGCACCTCGATCTGATGGGAGATGTCCAGGAACGTGGTGGGCTCGTCCAGCAGCAGGATCGGCGTCTCCTGGGCCAGCGCCATGGCCAGCCACACCCGCTGCCGCTGCCCGCCGGACAGCTCGTCCACGATCCGGTCGGCCAGCCCGGCGACGTCGGTCGCGCGCATGGCCTCGGCCACGGCCGCCTCGTCGGCCCTCGACCACTGGCGCATGAGCCGCTGGTGCGGGTAGCGGCCGCGGGCCACCAGGTCGGCCACGCTGATCCCGTCGGGCACGATCGAGCTCTGCGGCAGCAGGCCCAGCCGCCGCGCCACCTCCTTCGACGGCAGCGCGGTGATCACGCTGCCGTCCAGGTGCACGGCGCCCTTCCTGGGCCTGAGCATCCTGGCCAGCGCGCGCAGCAGCGTGGACTTGCCGCACGCGTTCGGGCCGATGATCACGGTGAAGGACTCGTCCGGGATGGCCACGCTGAGCTCGGTGGCCACGACGCGCTGGTCGTAGGCGAGGGTGAGGCCGGTGCCCGACAGGCGGTGGTCAACCATCAGTGACGATCCTTTCGCAGGAGCAGCGCGAGGTACGTGCCGCCGACGGCGGCGGTGACCACCCCGACGGGAAGCTGGGTCGGCGCGAGCAGCCGCTGGGCGACCAGGTCGGAGGCGGTCAGCAGCACCGCGCCCATGAGCGCCGAGGCGCCCATCGTGACGCCGGGGGAGCGGGTCAGCCGGCGGGCGATCTGCGGCGCGGCCAGCGCGACGAAGACGACGGGCCCGGCCGCCGCGGTCGCCACGCCGGTCAGCAGCACCCCGGCGGTGATGGCCGCGGCCCGTACGGCCTCGACCTTGACGCCCATGGCCCGGGCCGCGTCGTCGCCCATCTCGATCATCCGCATCGGCCGCGCCACCAGCGCGCACACCGGCAGCAGGACGGCCAGCGCCACCGCGACCGGGATCGCGTGGTCCCACCCGCGCCCGCCGAGGCTGCCGGTCAGCCACGCGCCCGCGGTGGCCGCGTCGTTGATGTTGGCCCTGGTCAGCAGGTAGTTGTTGACCGCCAGCAGCAGCGTGTTGGCGCCGATGCCGACCAGCACCAGCCGGTAGCCCTGCACGCCGCGTCGGAAGGCCAGCGCGTAGACCAGGACGGCGGTGACCACGCAACCGGCCAGCGCGCCGCCCGCGATCGTCATGGCCGAGCCGCCCGCGACGACGGCGAGGATGCCGCCCGTCGAGGCGCCGGCGGTGAAGCCGATGAAGTCGGGGCTGCCCAGCGGGTTCTTGGTCAGGCTCTGGAAGATCGCGCCGCCCGCCCCGAACGCCGCGCCCACCAGCAGCCCGGTGACCACGCGCGGGGCCCGCAACCTGCTCACGATCAGCTCGGCGACCGGCGTGCCCTGGCCGAACAGGGCGTCCAGGATGTCGGGCACTGAGACGGTGAACTCGCCGGTGGCGATCGCCGCCACGCCCACCCCGCAGCCGACCGCCACGAGGGCGGCGCAGACGAGCAGGGACCGGGGCGCGAGCCGTACGGACCAGGGGCCGAGACGTACGGTCACAGCGCCGCCACCCGCCTGCGCCGGGCCAGCAGGATGAAGATCGGCGCGCCGATCACCGCCCACACGATGCCCACCTGCACCTCTCCCGGACGCGCGATCAGCCGCCCGACGACGTCGGCGCCCAGCAGCAGCACGGGCGCGGCCAGTGCCGAGTACGGCAGCACCCACCGCTGGTCGCCGCCGACCAGCGCGCGCACGGCGTGCGGCACGACCAGCCCGACGAACCACAGCGGCCCGGCGGCGGCGGTCGCGGCCCCGCACAGCAGCGTGACGGCCACGCCGGTGAGGACGCGCGTCCTGCCGACCGCGACGCCCAGCGAGCGCCCGGCGTCGTCGCCGAGCGAGAGCATGTTGAGCGGCCTGGCCAGCGTCAGCCCGAGCACCAGCCCCGCCACCATGAAGGGAGCCAGCCGCACCAGCGTGTCCGCGTTCTGCCCGGCCAGCGAGCCGGTCAGCCAGAACCGCATCCGGTCGAAGGTCTGCGCGTCCATGCGCAGGATCGCCGAGGCGACGGCCGTGAACACCATGCCGAGCGCGACCCCGGCCAGCGCCAGGCGTACCGGTCCGGCGCCGGAGCGGCCGGCCGCGGCCAGCGCGTAGACGACGACGGAGGCCACCGCGGCGCCGCCGAAGGCGAACCAGACGTACACGGCGGGGTCGGAGAGGCCGAACAGGCCGAGCGCTAGCGTGACGCCGAGCGCGGCGCCCTCGTTGATGCCGAGCAGCCCCGGGTCGGCCAGCGGGTTGCGGGTCAGACTCTGGATGAGCGCCCCCGCCAGGCCCAGCGTCGCGCCGACGCCGATGCCGAGCAGCGTGCGCGGGATGCGCAGCTCGCGGATGACGACGTGGTCGCTGGAGCCGTCGGGGGCGAGCAGCGCGTCGATCACCGTCGAGAACGGCACCGACCGCGCCCCGAGCGCCACGCTCGCCATCGCCACCAGCGCCAGCACCCCCGCGGTCACGACCAGCCCGCTCACCAGCACGGACGCGGAGCGGCGCGGCCGCGGCCCCTCCCCGGTCCCCGCCGCGGAACCGGATCGGTGTTCCACGGTCCCCGCCGGACGCCCGCCGGCGGGCTCAGCCGTGTCCTCAGCCGGGCGCACCCGACCCCCTCTCGTAGCGGTCAAACTTAGGCAAGGCTAATCTAATGTCTCCGTAAGAAGGCAAGCCTAACCTTAGGAGCTGGACATGTCGGGACCGGTATTCGCGCGCAGAGGCTTCCTGGCCGCCACGGCAGGGCTCGCGGCGGCCCTGACACTGTCGGCCTGCGGCGGCGGCACCCGGGCGGCGGGCGACGGCGGCGCGACCGCCTCGGCCGCGCCCGCCGCGCA
>NZ_JBSFGJ010000252.1:0-14130 GCF_053596515.1 Nonomuraea sp. NPDC001684 | reverse complement strand
GCCCTCGATCTGCAGCAGGCCGTCCTTGCTGCCGTCCACGGACTTCCAGATCCTGCGGTGCTGGCGGTAGAGGTAGCGGCTCTGCGCGCCGGAGCTGTCGATCGACTGCGAGCCGTACATGGTGTCGGACTCGATCAGGATGAACTGGTCCGGCCGGGGGTTCAGCTCGCCGGCCGACAGCATCACGGAGGTGGCCGGGCGGGCGTCCGTCCCGCCCTGGCCGGACAGCGCCACCGCCACGCCGCCGACCAGGACCACCGTGGCGCCGAAGGCCGCGGCCGTCTGCCAGCCCAGCCTGGGCAGCCGCAGGCGTCGCCCGCCGCGCGCCTCGGCCAGCAGTCGTTCCCTGGCCCGCGCGCGGGCCTGCGGCTCGTACGGCGGCGCCGGCGGCCTGCCGTCGGCGAACGTCCGGATCTCGTCATCCATGCTGGGGCTCCTCTGCGAAGGGATCGATGCCGCCGAGCGCCCTGCGTACCTTGACGCGGAGCCGGTGCAGCCTGGACCGGACGGTGCCGACGGGCACCCCGAGGGCGCGCGCGGCGTCCTCGTAGGTCAGGTCGGCCCACGCCACGAGCAGCAGCAGGTCGCGCTCGCTCGCACTGAGCCTGGTCAGCGCCCTGGCCAGGCGGGGCTGGAGCTGCTCGGCGGTGA
Organism: Nonomuraea sp. NPDC001684; assembly: GCF_053596515.1. NCBI lineage: Bacteria > Bacillati > Actinomycetota > Actinomycetes > Streptosporangiales > Streptosporangiaceae > Nonomuraea > Nonomuraea sp. NPDC001684. The sequence continues at coordinate 13,479 of NZ_JBSFGJ010000252.1, read as the reverse complement.
CCCGGTCGGCGCTGCGCTCGTCGAACGTGCCAGGACGCTCGGCGCCGACCCTGGCCATGGCCGCGGTGCGCCGCCGTTCGGCCCTGCGGTGCTGGGACACGACCTTGGTGGCGATGCCGTACAGCCAGGGACGGGCGTCAGGCAGGGTGCGGTCGTAGCGGCCGCGGCCGCGGAAGGCGACGAGGAACACCTCCCCCGTCACGTCGTCGGCCAGCTCGACGCCCAGGCGGCGGGCGGCGTACCTGTGGATCTCGTCGGCGTGCCGGTCGAACAGCGCGGCGAAACGCTCAGGATCGCTCAGCGAATGCCCGATCAGGGTCGAGTCATCCAGCGTTGCGGTTGTGTCCTCGACACTCACCACATCCGGTCCTCTCTCATGCGGTCACCCTGTTGTTGGCCGCACCGGGAAGCCCGGTTCCACCTTTTTCGGGCTATGCCGCCTTTCGCCGCTTTCGCCAGGCGGACAGGCCGTCGGGGGCCTCGTCCCTGACGAACCCGGCCGCCGTCAGCTCGGCGGCGAGCCGGTCGCCGCCGGGCCGGTGGGCCTCGCTGGTCACCTCGTCCTCGCTGATCACCACGCCGCGCTGCCTGATCCGGTAGAGGAAACGGGAGCGCACGGTCTCGCCGGTGACGTCGAGCACCTGGCCCCAGACCTCGTAGGCGTGCCGCCCGACCTGGTAGGAACCCATGAGCTCCAGCTCACCCGGCGTGGGCGCGGGCCGCTCGCGCCAGTTGAACAGCAGCAGCCCGCCCGGTTCGAGCTGCCTGGCCAGCACCCGCCACAACTCCTCCCGCCGCCCGGCCGGGAACGCCTGCAGCACCGAGATCATCACAACGGCCTCGACCGGCTCGTCCACATCGACGTCGAGCGCCCCGCAGGCCAGCACGGTGACCCGGCGCCGGGCCTGCTCGTCGGCGGCCAGCCGCGACAGCAGCACCGACCGCATGGCCGGCGCCGGCTCGACGGCGTACACCTCGCCCTCCGTCGCGCGCACGATCACCTCGGTGATCAGGCCGGTGCCCGCGCCGATCTCCATGACGCCGCCCCGCACCCCTTTCAGCAGGGGCGGGAGCGACTCGCGCATCTCGGGGACGTGCCCGTCCTCGTGCCACAGGTCGTAGAACGGCACGGCCCTGGAGTACTGGTCATCAGTCATGGGTCATTTCTACGCCAGCCGGGCCGAGTCGATCGGCCTGACGCCGTCGCCCGCCGACTCGTACCAGGTGATGGTGTCGGGGAAGGTCAGCGTGGCCAGCGCGTTCTGGAACAGCGGGCCCTTGGTCACCCGCCAGCGGAACGGCGGGCGCGGGATGCCGGCCAGCCGCGCCAGCAGGCCGCCCACCAGCGTCGCCAGCCCGAACTGGGTGAGCACGTTGGCCCAGCGCAGCAGCCGGCTGAGCGGGTTGCGGATCGGCGAGCAGACGACCTGGTAGATCTGCCCGGCCGAGGCCTTGGCCAGATAGGAGTAGTGGACGTCGCCGGACAGGATCACCGCCGGCTTGCCGAGCCGGACCAGCAGCCTGCCCAGGTCCTCGAACGAGCGCCGGAAGGCCGCCCAGTGCTCCAGGTCGACGGCCTGGCGCAGTTGCTCCGACCACCGCTGCACCGTGCGGCCCCACTTGCCGTCGCACAGCGCCTCGTTCCAGTTCTGGACGCCGTGCACGCCCTCGGGCAGCAGGAAGGGGATCGAGGAGCCGATGACCAGCCGCTCGGCCGGCGCGGCGGCCTGCTCCTGGAGCCAGGCCCACTCCTCGGGGTCGAGCATGCGCCGGTCGCCGGGGGTGAGCTGCCTGGCGCACCGGGTGTCGATCATGATGAGCCGGGTGTGCCCGAGGTCGCGGGTGTAGCTCCAGCGGTTGCTGCTCGGCTCGGCGTCGGCCTTGGCGGCGAAGGCGTCGAGGGCCGGGCCGCCGTCGCCGCCGCCCTCGGTGAGCTCGCGCACCAGCGGGTCGGCCGCGCGCTCGGCCGGCGTCAGGTTGCCGAGGTGCTGGTAGACGAAGTAGGCGCCGAGCCCGGCGACCACGCGGCGCGGCCACCAGCTCGTCAGGGCCATCTTCTCCCGCCAGGACTGGGAGGTGTTCCAGTCGTCGCGCAGGTCGTGGTCGTCGAAGATCATGGCGGTGGGCACGGTGGACAGCAGCCAGCGGATCTCCGGGTCGGTCCACGCCTGGCGGTAGAGCTCGGCGTACTCCTCGTAGTCGGCGATCTCGCCCTGCGGCTCGGTGGTCCTGCGCGCCTGGATGTAGTCGAGCATCTGGGGCGAGGGGCTGTCGGCGTAGACCTGGTCGCCGAGGAGCAGCAGCAGGTCGGGCCACTCCTCCTCGTCGGCGCGCATGAGGCTCACGCCGTAGGCGCGCAGCACGTCGTCGCCGTGGGTGCGGACGTGGGCCGAGTCGTGCGGCACGCTCGTGCGGCACGACCCGAACGCCAGCCTGCGGGGCCCTTCGGCGGGCAGCAGCCGCACCCGGCTGGCCGGGCGACCCGCCAGCGGCCAGACCTGGTCCCCGTCGAGGCTGACGGAATAGGAGGCGATATCCTGGGACAGGTCAACGAGATCCACGATCGCGTAGTGGTGACCGTGCACGGTGAAGGTGGGCGACCGATAAGCCCCGCCTGCCGTCTCGACGGTGACCGTGCAGGGCTCGCTGGTCTCCACCCAGATCGAGGCACTGACCGAGTCGACGTGACGCAACATCGGCCCAACCACGAGTGCGGGCATCCAACCCTCCGGTTTTCGACGATTCGGCACACTCTCGCTCGATAGCCTGCCAGAGTGGCACGTTCCCAGCACGTTGATCAACGGCTTGGATATCCCTTCATAACCTAGGCAAGGTCAAACTGCCCGGCCTAGGATGATCGAGACAACACGCCCAAGAGGGAAGGCAACGGCGCCTTCTCCCACAAAATGGGCGCGCATACAGGAGGAAACTCGACCATGAGCATCATGGTGCCGTCAAAGACGCCGGCGCTGATCACACCTGGTCAACAGGCGCTCGACTCCGCTCTTCACCAACTCAACCAGGCCGCCGCCCATCTCGGGCTCGACGACGGCCTCCGCACGATGCTGGCCACGCCCCGCCGCTCGCTGACCGTCTCGGTCCCGGTGCGCCGCGAGGACGGACGCATGGACGTCGTCCAGGGCTACCGCGTCCAGCACAACGTCTCGCGCGGCCCCGCCAAGGGCGGCATCCGCTTTCATCCCAGCACCGACATCCACGAGGTCACCGCCCTGGCGATGTGGATGACGTGGAAGTGCGCGCTGGTCGGCATCCCGTACGGCGGCGCCAAGGGCGGCGTGGCCGTGGACCCGGGCGCGCTGACCACGATCGAGCTCGAACGGCTCACCCGCCGCTACGTCAACGAGATCCTGCCGCTGATCGGCCCGGAGAAGGACATCCCGGCCCCCGACGTCGGCACCGACGAGCAGACCATGGCCTGGATCATGGACACCTACAGCGTCAACGCCGGCTACTCGGTGCCCGGCGTGGTCACCGGCAAGCCGATGACGCTCGGCGGCTCGCTCGGCCGCACCGGCTCGACCTCGCGCGGCGTGCAGATCGCGGCCCTGGCCGCGCTCGGGCGCTCGCCGGAGGGCGTCACGGTCGCCGTGCAGGGCTTCGGCAAGGTGGGCGCGCTGGCCGCGCAGTACCTGTCCGACGAGGGCTGCAAGGTCGTCGCCGTCTCCGACGTCACCGGCGCGCTCTACGCGCCCGGCGGCCTCGACGTCGCCCGCGTGCGCGCCTGGGTGGCCGAGACCGGCGGCGTGGCCGGCTACCCGCACGCCGACGCCATGGCCCACGACGACCTGTTCGAGCTGGACGTGGACGTGCTCGTCCCGGCCGCGCTCGAAGGCGTGATCACCGAGGCGAACGCGCCCCGCGTGCGCGCCCGGCTGATCGTGGAGGGCGCCAACGGCCCCACCACGCCGGAGGCCGACGAGATCCTGGCCGCGAACGGCACCACCGTCGTGCCGGACATCCTGGCCAACGCGGGCGGGGTGATCGTGTCCTACCTGGAGTGGGTGCAGAACATGCAGGCCTTCTCCTGGAGCTCCCGTGAGGTCGAGGTGAAGCTGCGCGACCTGATGGAGGGCGCCTTCGCCGAGGTCAAGTCGATGTCCGCCGAGCGCGGGCTGACGCTGCGGGAGGCGGCGCACGTGATCGGCGTGGGCCGGGTCGCCGAGGCCCACAGCATGCGGGGCCTCTACCCCTGACCTACTTTGGTCGCACGTGACCCGCCCAAGGTCGGATGCCGGGGCGGGTCCCGTTCTGCGACGGTCGGGGCATGAGGGGTTTCATCGGGGTCATGGCCATCATCCAGGGGCTCGGCGGGTTCGCCGGGCGCGTCTGGTTCGACACGGAGTGGGGGTTCGTGGGGCGGTTCGTGGAGCTGCCGCTGGCGGCCTACCTGGGGCTCGCGGTCGCGGGCCTGGCGTTGCTGCTGTGGTCCGGCCACGACGGGAAGAACCGCGAGAGCTGATCGCGGACGGGTCGGGCAGGATGGCCTCATGACCTATCCGGAACCACGCTATTCGGGCGACAAAGGCGAGCTGTCCGCCACGTACCGCCCCTACGAGCACGCACCCGAGCTGACCTACCCGACCGGCAACACTGCCCACTACCTGGCCACCGGGGCCACCACCAACGGCCAGTTCGGGCTCTACCGCTGGGTGATGGGGCCCGAGCCGTCCGGCCCGAGCCCCCACTTCCACAAGTCGATCTCCGAGTCGTTCTACATCCTCGACGGATCGGTGCGGATCTACGACGGCAGCCGCTGGATCGACACCCGTCCCGGCGACTGGGTGCACGTGCCCGAGGGCGGCGTGCACGCCTTCCGCAACGAGTCGGGCGAGCCCGCGACCATGCTGCTGCACTTCGCCCCCGGCGCCCCTCGCGAGGGCTACTTCGAGGGGCTGCTCGACCTGGCCGGCAAGAGCGAGGAGGAGAAGGCCGAGTTCTTCATCCGCCACGACACGTACTGGCTGGACTGACGGGGGCCGGCGCCTGCGCCGAGGCCCGGTCGAGGGCCGCGGCCAGCTCTTCCAGCTCGCGCATCAGCCGCTCGGTGCGCTCCTGGCCGAACGCGGCGGCGATGGCCCGGTGGTGGTCGGCCACCGCGCCGTCCACCCGGGCCAGCAGGTCGCGCCCCCGGTCGGCCAGGAACACCGCCACCCGCCGCCGGTCGCCCGCCGACGCGCCCCGGTGGACCAGCGCCCGGTCGATGAGCCGGTCGACCGCCTTGGTGAGCGTCGGGTGCGGCATGAGCACCGCCTCGGCCAGCTCCCCCATCGAGTGGCCGCGGCCGTCGGCCAGCGCGCGCAGGATGCGCCACTGCTCGACGGTGACGTCCTCGCCGGCCAGGGTCGCCGCCAGGCCGCGCGTGACCTCGCGTTCGGCGCGGCTGAGCACGTACGCGAGTGAGGACCCCAGCCCGGATTTAGCCATGAGAGATCAGGTCCTTTCACCGGAGAGCTAGTTCGGAGGATACTCGTCGGCGTGGCGGCGATCGTCGATCCTTTCGAGGCCCGGCTCATCCCCTCGGACGCGGTCCGGATCGGCCTGGTCGTGCCCGTGTCGGGGGTGCTCGGGCTGGTGGGGCCGTGCGCGATCAACTGCGCGGTGCTGGCCGCCGAGGAGGTCGACGCCCGCGGCGGCGTGCTCGGCAGGCAGATCGAGCTGGTGCTGGTCGACGGCGGGCGGCCGGGGCGCGAGGTGGCGGCCGAGGTGGCCGGCCTGGTCGCGTCCGGCACCGTCGAGGCGGTGGTGGGCACGCACGCCAGCGACGTGCGGATCGACGTGGTCGCGGCGATCGGCGGGCGGGTCCCGTTCGTGTACGCGCCGCCGTACGAGGGCGGGGGGCACGCGCCGGGCGTCTACTTCCTCGGCGAGACCCCCGGCAGGCAGCTCGAACCGGGCATCGAATGGCTGGTCAGCGTCCATCGGGCACGCCGCTGGTACCTGCTGGGCAACGACTACGTCTGGCCCCGCCTGGTGCACGCGGGCGCCCGCCGCCGGTTGCGGGCGCGCGGCGCGACCGTCGTCGGCGAGGCGTTCGTCCGGTACGGCGAGGCGGCCTCCTGGCTCGGCCGGATCGCCGACGCCCGCCCCGACGCGATCCTGCTCACGCTGATCGGCAGCGACCTGGTCGCCTTCAACCGGGCCTACGCGGCCGCCGGCCTCGGCGCGGCCCGGCTGTGCGGGGCGCTGGAGGAGCACGGCCTGCTCGGCATCGGCGGCGACGGCACCGGCGAGCTCTACGCGTCGATGGGCTACTTCCGCGACCTGCCGACCGAGGCCAGCCTGCACTTCGCCGAGCGGTACGCCAAACGCTTCGGCCCGCACGCCCCCATGCTCAACGCCCATGGCCATGGCTGCTACGAGGCCGTCGCGATGCTCGCCGCCCTGTCCGCGCGGGCGGGCAGCCTGGCCGTCCCCGCGCTCGACGCGGTGGCCGACGGCACCACGATCGTCAGCGCGCGCGGCCCGCTCACGCTGCTGAACCGGCAGGTGCGGCGCACGGTGCACCTCGGCAGGGCGGACGGCCTGGATTTCTTGCTTGAGAAACCTTTTCACTAGAAAGCTTTGGCTCTAAGGTGCGAAACGCCCCCCAACCTCAACAAGGAGCCGCGCAACATGAGCACCGTTGAGCAGTTCGGCTACCGCCAAGAGCTCAAACGCTCTCTGGGCTTCGCCGACCTGATGATCTATGGCCTGATCTTCATGGTGCCGATCGCACCGTTCGGCATCTTCGGCGGCGTGTTCCAGTCGTCCGGCGGCATGGTCGCGCTGGCCTACATCATCGGCCTGGTCGCCATGGCGTTCACGGCGCTGTCGTACTCGCAGATGGCCCAGGCGTTCCCCATGGCGGGCTCCGTCTACACCTACGCCGGGCGCGGCATCTCGGCGCCGGTCGGCTTCATCGCCGGATGGGCGATCCTGCTCGACTACATCCTGGTGCCGTCGCTGCTCTACCTCATCGCCAGCCTGGCCATGAACTCGTTCGTGCCCGGCATCCCGGTCTGGGGCTGGCTGGTCATCTTCGTGCTGCTCAACACGGCCGTCAACTACATGGGCATCCAGATGACCGCGCGCATCACGCGGGTGATGCTGGTCGCCGAGCTGGCCGTGCTGGCGATCTTCCTGGTGGTCGGCGGCATCGCCCTGGCGCAGGGCAAGGCCCAGGCGGGCGCGTTCACGCCGATCTTCGAGCCCTCGACGTTCACCTGGACGCTGGTGTTCGGCGCGGCGGCCACGGCGGTGCTGTCCTTCCTCGGCTTCGACGGCATCTCGACGCTGGCCGAGGAGAACAAGGAGGACGGCAGGCGGCTCGGCCGTTCGATGGTGGCGGCGCTCGGACTGGCCGCGGTGCTGTTCGTGGCGCAGACGTGGGTCGCGGCGCTGCTCATGCCGGACCGCGCGCAGCTGATCGCCAAGGGCGACGAGAACGGTGACGCCTTCTACCGCATGGCGGAGTTCGCCGGCGGCCACTGGCTGAGCGTGCTGACCGCCGTCGCCACCGCGATCGCCTGGGGCTTCGCCAACTCGCTGGTCGCCCAGGCGGCCACCTCGCGGCTGCTGTTCGCGATGGCCCGCGACCGCATGCTCCCCTCGTTCCTGGCCAAGGTCCACCCCAAGCACAAGGTGCCGGTGAACGCCACGCTGGCCGTCGCCGTGCTGTCGCTGGGCATCGGCCTCTACATGAGCAGCCTGGAGAACTACGGCATCCCGCTGCTCAGCCAGCTCGTGAACTTCGGCGCGATGACCGCCTTCCTGATCCTGCACGTGGCCGTCGTCGTCCACCACTGGTTCCGCAGGCGCAGCGGGAACGTGTGGGCGCACGTGGTCGCGCCGGCGATCGGCTTCCTCGTCCTGGCCGCCGTGGTGTACAACACCAAGCTGGTGACCCAGACGGTCGGCCTGATCTGGCTGGCGGTCGGGCTGGTCATCCTGGGTGTCAGCTATCTCGTCGGCCGCAGGCCCGTTCTTCCCTCGGAGGTCAAGTGAACGTCGTCTCCTACCACCCCACGCCGGAGGAGCTCAGCTACACCTTCGGCGGCCGTGCCGCCCTGGGCAGGGTGCGGCCCGGCACGGTGCTGGAGCTGTACACCGAGGACTGCTTCGGCGGCCGGGTGCGGACCGTGGAGGACCTGCCGTCGCGGGTCTGCGAGTTCCCGTACCTGAACCCCGTCACCGGCCCCTTCCACGTGGAGGGGGCCGAGCCGGGCGACACGCTGGCGCTGCACTTCGTCAGGATCACCCCGGCCCGCGACTGGGCGGTCTCCACCACGTTCCCGCACTTCGGCGCGCTGACCGGCACCCACACCACGGCGACGCTCCAGCCGCCGCTGGAGGAGCGGGTCTGGCGCTACGACATCGACGTGGACAAGGGCGTGGCCGTCTACCACGCGCGCAACAGCGACTTCAGCGTCGCGCTGCCGCTCGACCCGATGCACGGCACGGTGGGCGTGGCCCCGGGCGCGAACGAGGCCCGCATGACCATCACCCCCGACGCGCACGGCGGCAACATGGACACCCCGGAGCTGCGCGCCGGCGTCACCGTCTACCTGGGGGTCAACGTCGAGGGCGGCCTGTTCTCGATCGGCGACGGCCACGGCCTGCAGGGGCACGGCGAGGTCTGCGGCACGGCCGTCGAGTCGGCCATGAACACGGTGGTCGCGGTCGAGCTGATCAAGGGCGTGGCCACGCCGTGGCCCCGGCTGGAGGACGACCTGCACCTGATGTCCACCGGCTCGGCCAGGCCCCTGGAGGACGCCTACCGCATCAGCCAGCACGACCTGGTGACCTGGACGTCGGAGCTGACCGGCCTCGACACGCTGGACGCGTACCAGCTCGTCAGCCAGGCCGGCCAGGCGCCGGTCGGGAACGTGTGCGACACCAACTACACCATGGTCGCCAAGCTGCCCAAGACCTACCTGGGCGCCCCCTCGGTGTACGAGGACGCCCACGCCCGCCTGCGCGCCCTGGGCGCCCAGTACGACGCATGACAATCCCCCACTTAGGTAAACCTTGGTGTCGCAGGTCAGGGCATTGATCATCTTCCCCGTAGAGTGGGAAAGTGCTCAGGTTGGTACTGTCTCTGGTCCTGCTCGATCCGGCTGGCGTCACCGATGTCGCGCAGCGCAGCGTCCCCGTCCCCCAGGTGCTGACCCCGGACGGCGACCGCCTGGGCTACGCGCCGGTCCCGCGCCCCTACACGGGGGCGCGGCGGCTGACCGGGGTGCTGCTCGGCCATGACCCCGTCACCCGCACCGACGTGTGGTGCGGCGGCGCGATCATCGGCTCGCGCAGCCGCAGCCTGGTGCTGACGGCCGCGCACTGCCTCTACCACGACGGCCGGCCGCTCAAGCGGCTGGTCTTCATGCCCGGGTTCGACAGGGGCAACCCGCGGCACGGCGTCTGGTCCGCGGTGCGCACGTGGGCGCCGGACCGCTGGCGGGCGAACCCCGACTCCCCCGACGTGCTGCCGTACGACGTCGGCCTGGTCGGGGTCGTCAAGGGCAGGCGCCCGCTGGAGGACGTGGTCGGCCAGGGCCTGCCGCCCCTGCGCACGAGCCGCGGCGCCGGGCTGCGCGGGCTCGAACTGCTCGGCTACCCGGCGGGCAAGCGCTACCCGGGCACGCAGATGTACCGCTGCCTGGGCGACGCGGTCGAGGGCTCGACGGTGGGCCCCGGGCTGATGGTCACCCGCAACTGCCATGCCGCCGCCGGAGGGAGCGGCGGCCCGGTGCTGTACGGCGACTCGGTGGCGGGCGTGGTCTCCTCCTCCAGCCCGCTGAGCGACACCGACGGCTACACGGTGCTCGCCCGGCTGGGCGGGACGACGTTCGACCGCATGTTCGCCAGGGCCGACGAGTCGATGCGGGTCAGGAAGCCAGGCTGACGGCCTCTTCGCAGATGGCATGGGTGATCAGGGCGTCCTCGGCGCTGATCACCCGGCCCTCGCGGACCGCGAGCAGGAACTCCTGGCAGATCTGCTCGATGCCGCGCTGCCGGGCGACCGGCACCCAGTCGGGCCGCCTGGTGAGCGTCTCGCCGCCCTCGTAGTCGAGGACGTCGCCGAGGTTGACCACCCGCCGCTTGATGCCGTCGCCCATGACCTCGCAGGTCTCCTCGGCGGCGCCGCTGACCCGGTTCATGACGCCGATCGCGGTGAACCCCGCGCCCGACAGCTCAAGGACGATGTGTTCGAGCAGGTCGCGGCGGACGCGGGTGCGGATCCTGGTCTCGGTGACCGGGCCGGGGGCGAGGAACCTGAGCGTGTCCACGACGTGGATGAAGTCCTCGAAGATGGCCCGCCGGGGCGCGTCGGGGTAGTTGTCGCGGTTCTTCTCCAGCAGCACGAGATGACGGGGAAGGGCCATGAGCCCCGCGTAGCCGGGGGCGTGGCGGCGGTTGAAGCCGACCATCAGCGACCTGCCCTCGGACTCGGCCAGGCGCACCAGGCGCTCGGACTCGGCCAGGCTGTAGGCGATCGGCTTGTCGACGTAGACGTGGATCCCGGCGCTGAGCAGCGGCTCGACGATCTCCGGGTGCGCCTCGGTCGCGGCGTGCACGAACGCGGCGTCGACCCCCGCCTTGATCACCTCGTCGACACTGGTGGACCGGTCGGCGACGCGGTAGGCGTCACCGAGCCGGTCGAGCCGCGCGGTGTTGCGGGTGCACAGGTGGAGGTCGAGGGACTGGGCGGCGAGCACGGGCAGGTACGCCTTCTCCGCGATGTCGCCCAGGCCGATCATGGCTATCTTCATCCGTCGAGCGTAGCCTTCAGCGCGGCCTCCACCGGCGTAGGCGCGACGCCGAAGACCTGCTGAAACGCCGAGGAGTCGAGCACGTAGGGCGCGGTGAACTGGTAACGCACGTGCCGCAGCTCGCCGATCATGGGCGAGAACAGCCCGGACACCCGCAGCAGCGGCCACGGCAGCGTGGTCATCGTGGGCGCCGGCAGGTCCAGCAGGGCGGCCATCCGGGCGCCGACCTCGCGGAAGGTCATCGGGTCGTTGGTGGGCACGTGCCAGGGGCGGCCCCACGCCCGCTCGTCGGCGCCGGCGACGATCAGGGCGTCGGCCACGTCCGGCAGGTAGGTCCAGCTGTGCGGGACGTCGGCGGGGAAGACGAGCCGGATCGTCCGGCCGGCCCTGAGCGGGGGGATGAAGCGGGTGCCCAGGTGGGACTGGTCGGTGGCGCCGGGGCCGAAGAAGTCCGAGCCGCGCACCTCGGTCACCCTGATCCGCCCTTCGCGGTGGGCGGCCAGCGCGTCGTGCCAGATCTTGGCCCGCACCCGGGCCTTGGGGGTGGTGGAGGCCAGCGGCAGGTCCTCGGTCATCGGGCCGGAGACGGGCCCGTACGGGTAGAGGTTGCCCAGGATGGCCAGGACGGCGCCGCTCGACTCCGCGGCGGCCAGGAACGAGGCGGCCATCGGCGGCCAGTCGGTCAGCCACCGGTGGTAGGCCGGGTTGACGCAGTTGTACAGGACGTCGGCCCCCTTGGCCAGCTCGGACAGCCGGGCCTGGTCGGCCACGTCGGCGGCCACCCTGACCGTGCCCTCCGGCCCGCGGCCCGACCGGGTCACGACGACGACCTCGTGCCCCTGCGCGGCGAGCTTGGCGGCCAGGTGCGTGCCGACCTGGCCGGACCCCACGACGACGTGCTTACCCATGATCAGACCTGCTTCCAGATGACGCGCAGCAGCGCGTTGACGACGAAGACGGCGGCGAAGACGATCGCCGGGGTGACCCGGCCGGCGGCGTAGAGCGCGAGCGCGCCGCCGCCGAACCAGACGATCTCCAGCGCGACGCGGGCCAGCCCGGTGAGCGGGATCGTGGCGTTCGCGCCGCCTCCCGCGCCGAACAGCGCCCACACGGCGATGAACAGCGCCGGGCCGCCCAGCCCGGCCAGGAGCTTGATCGCCCAGTTGGGGCTGAGCGTGAAGCCCCAGTAGGCCACCGCGCCCAGCACGCCGAGCTCCAGGAAGAACATCAGCGCGGCGTTGGCGTTCTTGGCGAGGGCGAGCATGGGGATCTCCTGGGGGGTGCGCTGTTCGCTTACGAGAGCAATGCTCTCTCAAAAGAGCGGCACTCGTCAAGAGCGGTGCTCTCGTTTTTTGCCAGTGCTCTGATAACCTGCTGTGCATGACAGCCAGCCGTACCGCGCGAGAGCGCGTGAGAGCCGAGCTCACCAGGGAGATCACCGACATCGCCCGCCGCCAACTGGCCACCGACGGCGCGGGCGGCCTGTCGCTGCGGGCCGTGGCGCGGGAGATGGGCATGGTCTCCTCGGCCATCTACCGCTACTTCCCGAGCCGCGACGACCTGCTGACCGCCCTGATCATCGACGGCTACAACGCGCTGGGCCAGGCCGTCGAGCAGGCCGAGGCCGCCTGCCCGCGCACGGCCCACCTCGGCCGCTGGCTGGCCGCCGGCCATGCCGTCCGCGACTGGGCGGTGGCCCACCCCCACGAGTACGCCCTGCTCTACGGCTCGCCCGTGCCCGGCTACCAGGCGCCGCAGGACACCGTCGCGGCCCGGCTGCGCGACGTCACCGTGCTCGGCGCGATCGTCACCGACGCCTGGAACGCGGGCGGGCTGCACCCGCCGGCCGCCCCCGAGCCGCCCGCCGAGGTGGCCGCGGACGCCGAGAACATCCGCGCCCTGATGCCCGGCGTGCCCGACGACGTGGTCTGGCGGGCGATGGCGTCCTGGTCGACGCTCTACGGCTGGGTCAACTTCGAGGTGTTCGGCCAGTTCAACAACACGATCGACAGCCGGCGGGCGGCCTTCGACCACGCGCTGCGGCTGGCCGCCGCGGCGCTCGGCCTCGCCGCGTGACCGGAACGTCCCGGCACGGCGAAAGGGGCAGGAGTGAACGTGCACTCCTGCCCCTTGCGCGAGAACGTCAGCGCGTGGCGCGGTTGACCGCCGAGATGATGGCCTTGAGCGAGGCCGTGGTGGTGTTGGCGTCGATGCCCACGCCCCACAGCACCTGCCCGTCGACCTCGCACTCCAGGTAGGAGGCGGCCTTGGCGTCGCTGCCGGCGCTCATCGCGTGCTCGACGTAGTCGAGGACCCGCACCTTGATGCCGACGCCGGCGATGGCGTCGATGAAGGCCGAGATCGGGCCGTTGCCCACGCCCGCGATCTCCCGGATCTCACCGTCGAGACGCACGTCGGCGCCGATGCGGTCTTTGTCGTCGACGGTCGACTCGTGGCGGTGGGCCATGAGGCTCAGCCGGCCCCAGCGGTTGGCGGGGTTGGGCAGGTATTCGTCGCGGAAGATCTCGTACATGGCGGTGGGGCTGATCTCGCCGCCGCCTTCGTCGGTGCGGGCCTGCACGACCTTGGAGAACTCGATCTGCAGCCGGCGCGGCAGGTCGAGCTGGTGGTCGGCCTTCATGATGTAGGCCACGCCGCCCTTGCCCGACTGGCTGTTGACCCGGATGACGGCCTCGTAGGTGCGGCCGAT
>NZ_JBSFGJ010000251.1:0-14147 GCF_053596515.1 Nonomuraea sp. NPDC001684 | reverse complement strand
GCCATCCCGGCCAGCCTGGCCATCAGGTCGAGCTCGCCGGGCCAGGCGTAGCGGTGGTTGGCGGGCAGCAGCCGCACGCCCTCGCCGGTCAGCCGTACGCGGGTGGTGCGCATGTGCTGGGTGGCCGGGGCGAGCCTGGCCGCCTCGATGACGACGGCGTCCTCGGCCAGCGACAGCAGCCGCAGCGCCGAGCCGTCGCGGAAGGCGGCCGGGTCGGGCACCCACGCCTCGACCACGAACCGCCCGCCGCCGCGCAGGTGCCGGGCCGCGTTGGCGAAGCAGTTGACCTGCGCCTCCTGGGTGGGCAGAGCGAAGATCGTGTTGATCGCGAGCACCACCAGCGCGTACGAGCCCTCGACCCGCATGGTGGAGAAGTCGCCCACCGTCACGGGGACGGCCGCGCCGCCGGGTTTGGCGCGCAGCTCGCGGGTCATCTCCGGCGAGGCGTCGATCCCGGCGACGGACAGGCCGCGGGCGGCGAGCGGGAGCGCCAGCCGCCCGGTGCCGATGCCGAACTCCAGCACGGGGCCGCCCTCGGCCAGCGTCGCCAGCCGCTCGACGGCCGCGCCGGTCGGCAGCTCCGTCACCGTGGCGTCGTAGATGTCGGCGATCGCGCGCCCGTAGGCGGAGGCGTCGTAGGCCACGCGCACCTCCTGTCCCCCGTGTTTCAGCAGGTCAATGCCCCTGGCCTGATCGGCTAAACGCTGACCTCCACCCGTCCGGCCGCCACCCGCACGGCGTAGACGGGCACCTGGACGGCCGCCTCGTCCAGGCACGCGCCCGACACCAGCGAGAAGACCTGCTTGTGCAGCGGCGAGGCCACGGTGGGCTCGCCCCGCCTGGTGCCGACGATGCCGCGGGAGAGCACGTACGCGCCGCTGAACGGGTCGAGGTTGTCCAGGGCGTGCACGTGCCCCTCGTAGGTGCGGAACAGCGCCACCTGCCGGTCGCCGACCAGCGCGCAGACGCCGCGCTCCGGCGGCAGGGCGGCGTACTCGCAGACCGGGGTCCAGCTCATCGGGCCATCACCGGCCTGATCTGGCCGCGCTCGGAGGCGAACACGATCGACGGGTCGGGCACGCCGGGGGCGTTGACGAAGCTGACGAACCTGCCCAGCTTCTCCGGGTCGTCCAGGGTCGCCGCCCACTCGTCGGCGTAGGTGGCGACGTGCTGTTCCATCTGGGCGTCGAGGTCGGCGCAGATGCCGAGCGAGTCTTCCATGATCACCTTCCGGAGATGGTCGAGGCCGCCGTCCAGCGACTCCAGCCAGGCGGCGGTGCGCTGCAGCCGGTCGGCGGTGCGGACGTAGAACATCAGGAACCGGTCGACGGTCCTGATCAGGTCGCCGGTGCTCAGGTCGGTGGCCAGCAGGTCGGCGTGGCGGGGCCGGAAGCCGCCGTTGCCGCCGACGTACAGGTTCCAGCCCTGCTCGGTGGCGATGACGCCGAAGTCCTTCGACCTGGCCTCGGCGCACTCACGGGCGCAGCCGGACACGGCCGACTTAAGCTTGTGCGGCGAGCGCAGGCCGCGGTAGCGCAGCTCCAGGGCGATGGCCAGGCCGACGGAGTCCTGGACGCCGTAGCGGCACCAGGTGGAGCCCACGCACGACTTCACCGTGCGCAGCGCCTTGCCGTAGGCGTGGCCGGACTCGAAGCCGGCGTCCACCAGGCGTCGCCAGATCTCCGGGAGCTGCTCGACCCGGGCGCCGAACAGGTCGATGCGCTGGCCGCCGGTGATCTTGGTGTAGAGCCCGAAGTCGCGGGCGACCTCGCCGATCACGATGAGCTTGTCCGGCGTGATCTCGCCGCCCGGGATGCGCGGGACGACCGAGTACGTGCCGTTCTTCTGGATGTTGGCGAGGAAGGCGTCGTTGGTGTCCTGCAACGCGGCCCGCTCGCCGTCGAGCACGTGCCCGTTGTGCAGCGAGGCCAGGATCGAGGCCACCGCGGGCTTGCAGACGTCGCAGCCGCGCCCCTGCCCGTGCTCGGCGATGAGCCGGGAGAACGTCGTGATCTTCCGCACCCGGACGATGTCGAACAGCTCGGCCCGCGAGTACGCGAAGTGCTCGCACAGCGACCTGCCGACCTCGACCCCCGACTCCTCCAGGAGCTGCCTGAGCATCGGCACGCAGCTCCCGCACGTGGTGCCGGCCCGCGTGCACGCCTTGAGGCCGGGCACGTCGGTCACGCCCAGCTCGGCGACGGCGTGCCGGACGTCCCCCGCGCACACGTTGTTGCAGGAGCAGACCTGCGCGTCGCCGGGCAGGTCGAGCGGCGCCCCGGAGCCGCTGAACAGCAGGTCGGAGGGCGGCGCGGGCAACGGCTTGCCGACGAACGGCCGCAGCGCCGCGTACGGCCCGGCGTCCCCCACGCAGATACCGCCGAGCAGCGTGCGGGCGTCGTCGCTGATGAACAGCTTCTTGTAAATTCCGGCGACCGGGTCCATGTAGGTGACGTCGAGGGCGCCGTCCATCGCGCCGAACTGGGCGACCTCGACGCCGAGCAGCTTCAGCCTCGTGGAGGTGTCCCCGCCCGCGAACGAGGACGTCCCGCCCATGATCCGGTCGGCGGCCACCTCGGCCATCGTGTTGCACGGCCCGACCAGGCCGTGGACCGTGCCGCCGGCCAGCGCGCACTCGCCGATCGCGTAGACCGACGGGTCGCAGGTGCGCATGCCGTCGTCGACCACGACGCCGCCCCGCTCCCCCACCTCCAGCCCGCACGCCCTGGCCAGCTCGTCGCGCGGCCTGACGCCCGCCGAGAACACCACGACCTGGCCCTCGATCAGCGTGCCGGACGGCGTGCGCACCCCGGCGACCCGGCCGTCCGGCCCGGTGACGACCTCCTGGACGCCCGACCCGGCGTGCACGCCGAGCCCGAGGGCCTCGATGTGGCCCTTGAGCACCGCGCCGCCGCCCTCGTCCACCTGGCGGGGCATCAGCCAGGGGCTCATCTCGACGATGTGCGCCCTCAGGCCGAGCGCCCGCAGCGCGTCGGCCGCCTCCAGGCCGAGCAGGCCGCCGCCGACCACGACGCCTTCGTCCGCGTGCCGGGCGGCCGCCCGGATGGCGTCCAGGTCGTCGATCGTGCGGTAGACGTGGGCGTGCTCGCGTCCTGGCACCGGCGGCACGAACGGCGCCGACCCGGTGGCCAGCACGAGCAGGTCGTACGGCTCGGCGGCCCCGCCCTCGACGGTCACCGTCCGCGCCGCCCGGTCGACGGCGACGGCCCGGCTGCCCAACCGCGTCACGGTCCCGGCGGGCACCGGGTAGGTGAGGTCGGCCAGGGTGGCCCCCGACAGGTACGAGGTCAGCGCCACCCGGTCGTAGGCCGGGCGCGGCTCCTCCCCGATGACGGTGATCCGCCCGTCGAAGCCCCGGCTCGCCAGGGTCTCCACGAAGCGGTGCGCGGCCGGGCCGTACCCGACGACGACGATCCTCCTCATACCGGCACTCCTTCCTGATCGCACAACCAGCCGACGATGCCCTCCACGGCGTCGCGGCAGGTGCCGCAGCCGGTGGTGGCCCTGGTGGCGGCGGCCACCCCGGCCACGTCGCGGGCGCCGGCCTCCCAGCACGCCCGGATCTGTCCCTTGGTCACGTTGTTGCACCGGCAGACCTCGGCCGCGTCCGGCATCAGCACCGGGCTGCCCGCGACCGGCGCCGGCGACAGGCCCGGGAACAGCAGGCCGGCGCGGTCGCCCGGCACCGGTCCGCCGCGGTCGAAGAGCTGGGTGAGCGTGCCGACGGCGTCGCTCTCGCCCAGCAGGATCGCGCCCACCAGCCGCCCGTCGCGGATGACGAGCTTGTGGTAGGTGCCGCGGGCGCGGTGGCTGAAGCGCACCACCTCGGCGTGCTCCTCGCCGAGCTGCGTCTCGCCCATGGCGGCCAGCTCGACGCTCCTGGCCTTGAGCCTGGTGACCAGCCGGGAGCCGCGGTAGCGGGCCTTGCCGCCGGTGATCACCTCGGCCGCCACGGCGGCCTGCTCCCAGGCGGGGGCGACCAGGCCGTACACCGTGCCGTCGTGCTCGGCGCACTCGCCGACGGCGAAGATCGACGGGTCGCCGGTGCGCAGCTCGTCGTCCACGACGACGCCGCGCCGCACCTCCAGCCCCGCCGCGGCGGCGAGCCCGGTGACCGGGCGCACCCCGCAGGCCAGGACGACCAGGTCGGCCTCGACCAGCTCGCCGCCGGCCAGGCGGACGCCGTCCGGCTCGACCGCGGCCGCGCTGACGCCGGTGCGGGCCGCCACGCCGAGCCCGGCCAGGGTCTCGCCGAGCACCTGGCCCGCCTCGGCGTCGAGCTGGCGTTCCATCAGGTGCCCGGCCAGGTGCAGCAGCGTGACCGGCAGGCCGCGCCCGGCCAGGCCGCGGGCGGCCTCGATGCCGAGCAGCCCGCCGCCGACGACGGCCGCGCGGCGCGCCCGTCCGGCGGCCCGCACGATCCGCTCGCAGTCCGCCAGCGTCCGGAACGGCACGGCCCGCCCGACGCCGGGCAGCGGCGGCACGACCGCCTGGCTGCCGGTGGCCAGGACCAGCAGGTCGTACGGCTCGCGCCGCCCGTCCGCGGTCACCACGTGCCTGGCGTCCCGGTCGATGCGGGCGACCTCAGCGCCGGGCACGGCCTCGACGCCGTGCGCGGCGTACCAGGAGGGGTCCACCAGGCGCACCTGGTCGGGACGCGCGCTCCCGGCCAGCACGTCCGACAGCAGCACCCGGTTGTACGGCGGGCCCGCCTCGGCCCCGAACACGGTCACCCGCATCCGCGGGTCGCGCGCCCGCACCTCGCTGACCAGGCGTGACCCGGCCATCCCGTTCCCCACGACGACGAGCCTCATGAGTCCCTCTCCACCCTGACCGCGCAGACCTTGAACTCCGGCATGCCGGACACCGGGTCGAGCGCCGGGTTGGTGAGCCGGTTGGCGCCCTCCCAGTGGAAGGGCATGAACACGGTGTCGCGCCTGATGGCGTCGCTGATCCTGGCCACCGCCCTGCTCCGGCCCCTGCGGCTGCTGACCCGCACCAGGTCGCCCGCGGCGACGCCGAGCTGCGCGGCCAGGTCGGGATGCAGCTCCACGAACGGCTCGGGGGCGGCCCGCACCAGCGACGCGATCCGGCGGGTCTGGGCGCCGCTCTGGTAGTGGGCCAGGACGCGGCCGGTGCTCAGGTACACCGGGTAGTCCACGTCGGGCTCCTCGGCCGCGGGCCGGTGCTCGACCGGGACGAACCGGGCGCGGCCGTCCGGGTGGGCGAAGCGGTCCAGGAACGGCCGGGGCGTGCCGGGGTGGTCCTGCGACGGGCAGGGCCAGAAGACGCCGGTCTCGGCGGCGATGCGCTCGTAGCTGATGCCGGAGTAGTCCGCGACGCCGCCCGCCGCGGCCCGGCGCAGCTCGTCGAAGACGGCGGCCGGCTCGGTGTCGAAGCGGTGGCCGAGGCGGGCGGCCAGCCCGGCGATGACGTCCAGGTCGCTCCGGACGCCCTCCGGCGGCGCGACGGCCCGGCGGCGGAGCAGGACGCGGCCCTCCAGGTTGGTCATCGTGCCGCTCTCCTCGGCCCACTGGGTGACCGGGAGCACCACGTCGGCCATGGCCGCGGTCTCCGAGCGCACCACGTCGGCCACGACCAGCAGGTCCAGCCCGGCGATCCGGCCGCCGACGTGCCCGGACGCGGGCGCCGACACCACCGGGTTGGACCCGAACAGCAGCAGCGCCCGCGGCCCCCGCGAGGTGCCGAGCGCGTCCAGCAGCTCGTACGCCGTCCGCCCCGGCCCCGGCAGGTCCTCGGCCCGCACGCCCCACACCCCTGCCACGTGCGCGCGGGCCGCCGGGTCGTCGATCCTGCGGTAGCCGGGGAGCTGGTCGGCCTTCTGGCCGTGCTCCCTGCCGCCCTGGCCGTTGCCCTGGCCGGTCAGGCAGCCGTAGCCGGAGCCGTACCGGCCGGGCAGGCCGAGCGCCAGGGCCAGGTTGATGAACGCGGTGACGGTGTCGGTGCCCTTGGCGTGCTGCTCGGCGCCGCGCCCGGTCAGCACGTACGCGTTCCCTGCGGCGGCCAGCGCGCGGACGGCCTGCCGCATCCGGTGCACCGGCACCCCGGTGACGCGCTCGACGCGTTCGGGCCACCAGGCGGCCAGCGAGGTGCGCACGTCGTCGAAGCCGGTGGTCCTGGCGGCCACGTAATCCGCGTCCACGAGGTCGTCGGCGATCGCCAGGTGCAGCAGCCCGAGGGCGAGCGCCAGGTCGGTGCCGGGCGTGGGCTGCAGGTGCAGCCAGGCGAGCCGGGCCGTCGGGGTGCGGCGCGGATCGACGACGATCAGCCGCGGCCCCGACAGGTGCCGGACGAACGGCGGCATGGTCTCGGCCACGTTCGCGCCGGCCAGCAGCACGACGTCGGCGCCGGCCAGGTCGGTGACCGGGAACGGCAGGCCCCGGTCCATGCCGAAGGCCCGGAGGGAGGCGGCGGCGGCCGAGGACATGCAGAAGCGGCCGTTGTAGTCGATCTGGCTGGTGCCGAGCGCGACCCTGGCGAACTTGCCGAGCTGGTAGGCCTTCTCGTTGGTCAGCCCGCCGCCGCCGAACACGGCCACGGCGTCGGGGCCGTGTTCGGCGCGGATCGCGCGCAGCCGGGCGGCGACGTGGTCGAGGGCGGTCTCCCACTCCACCGGCTCGCCGTGCAGGAGCGGCGTGGTCAGGCGCTCGCCGTTGGTGAGCAGCTCGGCCGCCGTCCAGCCCTTCTGGCACAGCGCGCCGGGGGCGTTGGCCGGGACGTCGGCCCTGGGGGTGATCTCCAGTGCCGGGCCGATCTCCATGCCGCACTGGAGGGCGCAGTAGGGGCAGTGTGTCTTCGTCATGTCAGACCCGGGCGTGGGCGAGGCTGGCGACGACCGTGACGCCGACGGTGCGCGTGTAGCACCACCAGGTCAGCGCCAGGCAGCCGGCGTAGAAGACGGCGAAGGCCAGGAAGGCCGGCGCCGGGTTGCCGGCCGCGGCGAACGCCATGCCGAAGGCCCGGTTGACGAGGAACCCGCCGAGCGCGCCGACCGCCGAGATGACGCCGATCGCCGCCGCGGCCTGACGGCGGCCGTGCAGCAGGGCCTCCGGGCCCGCGCCGCGCTCGGCGACCGCCTTGGCGTGGAAGATCGCCGGGATCATCCGGTACGTCGAGCCGTTGCCGATGCCCGCGGCAAGGAAGAGCAGCTGGAAGGCCAGGAAGAACAGCCAGAAGCCGCCCGCGACGCCGGCCGCCCAGGCCAGCAGCACCCCGGCGCCCATGGCCGCGAAGTTCCACTGCGTCACCCGCGCGCCGCCCAGCCGGTCGGCCAGCCAGCCGCCCACCGGCCTGACCAGCGAGCCGAGCAGCGGCCCGGCGAAGGCGACCGCCGCGTACGGCGCCTGCGGGAACAGGCTCTTGCTGAGCAGCGGGAACGCCGTCGAATAGCCGATGAACGACCCGAACGTGCCGACGTACAGGACCGACATGATCCACGTCTGCGCCCGTCCGGCCACCGCGAGCTGCTCGCGCGGCTCGGCCCTGGCGCCGGCCAGGTTGTCCATGAAGAACCACGCGCAGGCCGCGGCCACCACGATGAACGGGATCCAGAACCAGCCGGCGGCGGCCGTCCCGAGCGAGCCGATCACCAGCGGCACGACGAGCTGCACCGAGCTGACCCCGACGTTGCCGCCCGCCGCGTTCAGCCCGAGCGCCAGCCCCTGCCTGTCGCGCGGGTAGAAGTAGGTGATGTTGGCCATGCTGGAGGCGAAGTTCCCGCCGCCCACCCCGGCCAGCGCCGCGATCACCAGGAACAGCCAGTACGGCGTGCCGGGATCGTTCACCGCCACCCCGAGCAGCACGGCCGGGACCAGCAGCAGCGCCGCGCCGGCCACGGTGAAGTCGCGCCCGCCGAAGCGGCCGGGCCCGAACGTGTAGGGCACCCGCAGCACGGCCCCGATCAGGTTCGGCAGCGCGACGAGCCAGAAGAGCTGGTCGGTGGAGAAGTCGTAGGCCCCCATCCTGGTGGCCACGACGCTCCACAGGGTCCAGACGGTGAACCCGAGATGCTCGGCCACGATGGAGAAGACCAGGTTGCGCCGGGCGACGTGCCTGCCGGTCCGCTGCCAGAAGGCCGGGTCGTCGGGGTGCCACTCGGTGATCCAGCGCGCCATCGATCTCTCCTCCGCTCGGCGTCGGGAGCACCACGGTAGGAGTGCCGCGTTACGCGTTCCGGCAGCCGGCGGAGGTACGGCGGTTACGGGTGATTCACCGCGGTAACAACGCGCGCACAACCGTCACCGGCGAAACACGCCGGTAATGATCGGAGTTCTGGCTGGTTACGTGGTCTTCCCCGGGGTAACAGCACTCATGGCAAGGGGGGAATAATGATCAAAAAGCTGCACCAGATGGGCATCAAGTCAGGCCACATGTACGCCGCGGGGCTGGCGTCCATCGGCCTGTCCTTCTGTTCCTGGATGATCTCCAAGAACAAGGAGGGCGCGGGCCTCGACCGGGCCGACCGGTGGGGGATCTTCATCGGCGAGTGGGCGCCCACGTTCTTCGCGATCGGCGTCGCGCTGCGGATCGAGGAGACCCACAAGGACCTCGAAGAGCACGGCACCGAGATGTTCGACAGCACGCAGGGCCAGCGGTCCCGCTCGCACGTCGGAGTGTGACCAGGAGGCCGCGCAGGTCACGCCGGGGGGCCGGCCTGCGCGGCACACCTCTTCGCCGGCGTCCTCAGCGGGACAGCCGCTCCAGCGGCTCGTCGGTCAGCCGGTACTTCAGCCACTCGTCCTGCCGCACGGCGCCGAGCTTGTCGTAGAAGGCGATGGACGGCTCGTTCCAGTCGAGCACCGACCACTCCAGGCGCTGGTAGCCGCGTTCGGCGCAGATCTTCGCCAGTTCCGCCATCAGCGCGCGGCCGTGGCCGCCGCCCCGGTGCTCGGGGCGCACGTACAGGTCCTCCATGTAGATGCCGTGCACGCCGCGCCAGGTGGAGTAGGTCAGGAACCAGATCGTGCAGCCGACGGGCTCGCCGTCCTGCTCGGCGATGTGCGCGAACACGGCGGGCCGCTCGCCGAAGAGCGAGGTCCGCAGCATCTCCTCGGTCACGCGCACCTCGTGCGCGGCGTTCTCGTACGTGGCCAGCTCAAGGATCATGCGCACGATGGCGGGGACGTCTGCTGGGGTGGCGGGGCGAATCATGCGCACAGGGTAGCCAGCGCATTTGGTTGAACCGTCCACCGCCCCCGTACGTCGTAACGGCAGAACGGTATTCGGGGGACCGTCTGGAAGCTCAGCCCGGATGACCGAATGGGGACGGAAACCGTGGGCGTTTTAGAGGAGCTGGGGGTTCGCCTGCCCCCGTATCCGGACATCAGGCTCGCGCTCGTGCTCGGTGAGCGCGCTTTGTACGTGAACGGGGATCTGCAGACCGCCAGACGCTGGTTCGACTCGGCCTACCGGCAGGCCGAGGCGTGCGGCGACGTGCCCGCCCTGGCCAGGGCGGCGCTCGGCCTGGGCGGGGTGTGGGTGCAGGAGCACCGCACCTGCGCGGAGTCGGAGATGGTGCGCGCGCGTCAGCGGCACGCGTTGTCGCTGATCGATCCGCGCTCGTCGCTGGCGCTGCGACTGCGGATCAGGATGACCGGGGAGGAGGACTACAGCGCGGGCGGGCACGGGGAGATCCTCCGGCTCGTCGCGCGGGCCAGGAGCGCGGGCGATCCGGCGGCGCTGGCCGAGGCGCTGAGCCTGGCCCACCACTGCCTGCTCGGGCCGGAGCACGGGCCGGCCCGCTTGGAGCTGGCCAGGGAGCTGATCGGCCAGGCGGCGGTCACCCGGCGCAGGGGCGACCTGCTGATGGGCCTGCTGTGGCGGACGGTCGACCTCTACCTGGCGGCCGACCCGCACGCCGGACGCTGCCTGGAGGAGCTGGGGGGCCTGCTGGCCGAGCACGACCACCTGGCCGTCGGGTTCGTGACCGACGTGATCAGGGTGATGCTGGCCATCCGGGCGGGCCGGTTCGAGCAGGCGGAGAAGATGGCCGGCGACTGCTTCGAGCGCGGCGTCCAGGCCGGCGACATGGACGCCACCGGCTGGTACGGCGGCCAGATCGCCGCCATCCGCTGGTACCAGGGCCGCATCGCCGAGCTGCTGCCGACGGTGGCCGACCTGGTCAGCTCGCCCACGCTCAGCCCGGTCGACAACTCCTACCTGGCGGGCCTCGCGCTGGCCGCGGCCACCTCGGGCGACCGCAGGGCGGCGGCCGGTCACCTGGCCCGGCTGCGCGGCCGGGACCTGGCCGACCTGCCGAGGTCGAGCACGTGGCTGTTCTCGATGTACTGCGTCGTCGAGACCGCCCACCTGCTCCAGGACGCCGGCGCCGCCGCCGAGGCGTACGCGCTGCTGCTGCCGTTCGCGGCTCTGCCGGTGGTGGCCAGCTTGGGCGTGCTCTGCCTGGGCTCGGTGCAGCACAGCCTGGGCATGGCCGCGCTCACGACCGGCGACGTGGACCGCGCCGCCGGGCACCTGGCGGAGGCCGTCCGGGCCAGTCTCGCGCTCGGCCACTGGCCCGCCGCGACGCTGTCGCGCTGGCGGCTCGGCCAGACGCTCGCGCTGCGCGACGGGCCGCACGACAAGGCGGCGCGGGCCGCCCAGAACGCCGCCGCGCAGGAGGCCAGGGAGCTCGGCATGGTGCTGCCCGCCGTGGTCGGCAGGGCGGGCGCGGCGCACGGGGCGTTCCTGATGCGCAGGCACGGACGGCACTGGCAGGTCGAGCACGGCGGGCGGCTGGTGGTCGTCGAGCACAGCGTCGGCATGCAGCACCTGGCGACCCTGATCGCCAACCCGGGGCGCGAGATCCTGGCCGCCGACCTGGCCGCGGGCGCGCCGGCGCAGGACAGCGAGCCGGCCTCGGCGCAGCCGGTGCTGGACGACCTGGCCAGGGAGACCTACCGGCAGCGGCTGACCCAGTTGCAGGCCGACATCGACGAGCTGGAGGCGATGAACGACCTCGAACGGGCCGCCGCGCTGCGCCTGGAGCGCGAGTGGCTGGTGGCCGAGCTGTCGGCGGCGACCGGGATCGGCGGGCGGGCGCGGCCGTTCACCGGCACGGAGGAACGCGCGCGGATCGCGGTGGGCAAGGCGATCCGGCGGGCGATCTCCCGCGTCTCGTCGGCCGACCAGGCGCTGGGGGACGAGCTGCGGGCCACCGTGCACACGGGCGTGCGGTGCAGCTACCGGCCCCGATGATGGCAGTACGGGCGTGCCCCCGCGGCGCGCCCGTACCTTTCGTCCGGGACACTGGTCGCAGGAACCAGACGAACGGACAAACAGCATGGAACACCGCACACTCGGACGTACGGGACGCCAGGTCGGCGTCGTGGGCCTCGGCGCCTGGCAGCTCGGCGCCGACTGGGGCGAGGTGAGCGAGGACGAGGCGTTCGCCACCCTGGAGGCGGCCGTGGCGGCAGGCGTCACGTTCGTCGACACCGCCGACGTCTACGGCGACGGCCGCAGCGAGCAGATCGTCGGCCGCTTCGCCAAGGCGCATCCCGGGCTCACCGTGGCCACCAAGATGGGCCGCCGGATGGCGCAGGTGCCGGCCAACTACGTGATGGACAACTTCCGCGCCTGGAACGAGCGCTCCCGGCACAACCTCGGCATGGACACCCTCGACCTGGTCCAGCTCCACTGCCCGCCCACCCCGGTGTACTCCTCCGACGCGGTCTTCGACGCCCTGGACACGCTGGTCGCCGAGCAGAAGATCGCGGCGTACGGCGTCAGCGTGGAGACCTGCGAGGAGGCGCTGACCGCCATCGCCAGGCCCGGCGTGGCGACCGTGCAGATCATCCTCAACGCGTTCCGGCTCAAGCCGCTGGAGCGGGTGCTGCCCGCCGCCCGCGCGGCCGGGGTGGGCGTCATCGCCCGCGTCCCGCTGGCCAGCGGCCTGCTGTCGGGCCGCTACGACGAGCACACCGTGTTCGCCCCCGACGACCATCGCACCTACAACCGGCACGGCGAGTCGTTCGACGTCGGCGAGACCTTCTCCGGCGTGGAGTTCGCCACCGGCCTGGAGGCGGTGCGGCGGCTGGCCGGGCTGGTGCCCGAGGGGGCGTCCATGGCCCAGTTCGCGCTGCGCTGGATCCTCGACCAGCCCGGCGTCTCGGTCGTCATCCCCGGCGCGCGCAACCCCGGCCAGGCACGGTCCAACGCGGCCGCTGCCGACCTGGAGCCGCTTCCGGAGGAGACGCTGGAGGCCGTGCGGGCCGTCTACGACGAGCTGATCCGGCCGCAGGTTCACGACCGGTGGTGAACCGTTGACGGTACGGCTTTCCGGGCTCTAATGTTTAGGAAACTTTCCTAAGCAATTCTCGCCGCGCGCACACCTTCGAGGAGCCCCGCATGAACGCGAGAAGACGGACCGCCGGCTGCGCCGTCCTGGCCACGGGCCTGGTCCTGCTGGGCGCCCCGGCCGCCTCCGCCGCGCCCACCGGCTGCACGTACCAGCTCAACCAGGCCGAACGCTGGGCCACCAGCTACTGCCCGAGCGGCACCGGCGAGCACCGCATCCACGTGATCCAGCGCCACTTCCTGCCCGAGGTCGGCCTGATCCCGATCGAGGGCCCGTGGGTGCCGGCCGGGCAGACCTCCTACACCGGGATCACACCGCACACCACGGTGAGCGTCTGGGTGGACACCCGCGGATGAACACCAACGGCTACGGCGGCTTCTGTCCGCACGCGACCATGAACCCCAACGGCTACGGCGGCTTCACCACCCGCTGACGCGCGGCCTCACCCCCTGCTTACGCGCGGCTTCCCCCGCGTACGCGCGGCTTCACCGCCCGGCGGCACGGGAGCTTCGACGCCCGCGTCAGGGGTGGCTCGCTTCAGCGCCTGCGGCCCCTTCGCCTGCCGTACGCCAGGTAGGCGATGGGTCCGAACGGCTGCACGAAGATGCCCAGCCACCAGACGCCCTTCCAGCCGTGGATCTCCCGCTGCGGCCGGCGCCACAGATCCACGGCGGCGGCCCCGGTGAGCACCAGCTCCGCCGAACCGAGCCCGAGCAGCACCGCCCGCCGCCGGCTCGACATGTCACTCCATCGCACGGCCGAACACCCCGATCGACCTCTCTGACGCATGGTCGAGCACTCCGATCGACCTCTCCATCGCATGGCCGAACACTCGGATCGACCTCTCTGTCGCATGGGGCCGAGCGCCCCGAACGACCTCTTTGAGGACAATCCCGTCCTTCCGTCGTCTACCCCACCCGTCGCCTCCCGGCAAGCCCCCTTCGCCCCGGCAGGCCCTCACCGCCGGATCGCGATCTCGTAGGAGTAGCGGTCGCCCCGGTAGATCGACTTGGCCGCCTCGACCGCCCGTCCCCGCTGGTCGTAGGCCACCCGTTCGACCAGCAACGCCGGCGCCAGCGGCGCCGCCTCCAGCAGCTCCGCCTCCTCCGGCTCCAGCACCGTGGCCCTGATCGACTGCTCGGCCCGCTCCAGCCTGATCCGGTACGCCCCCGCCAGCACCTCGTACAGCGACCCGCCGAGCGGCCGGTCGAGCAGACCGGGCACGAACGCGGCCGGCACGTGGGCACGCTCCAGGCACATCGGCGAACCGTTGGCCGTACGGACCCGGCACAGCCGCACGACCGCGTCCGCCGGGCTGATGCCGAGCGCCTGCCCCACCCGCGCCCCGGCGGGCACCTCGGCCGCCTCCAGCAGCCGCGACCCCGGCTCCAGCCCCCGCCCCCGCATGTCCTCGCTGAACGACGTCAGCTCGATCGTCTTGGCGATGCTCCGGTGCGCGACGAACGTCCCCGCCCCCTGGACGCGGTAGACCCTCTGGTCCGTCTCCAGTCGGTCGACCGCCCGCCGCACGGTCAGCCTGCTCACCCCGAACTCCTCGGCGAGGTCGCGCTCGGCGGGCAGCCGTTCGCCCGGCTTCAGCTCGGTCTCGATGAGCGTGAGCAGATGGTCTGTGAGCCGGCCGATCTTCGTCACGGGTGGTCGTCCTCGGTCAGGGGGTGCTCTTGACGCTCCGATCGTAATTGGGCTATACCAATCGGGCAAGCGAGGTGGGCACTTCTGCCTCTATGCCGGAAGATTGGGCTGTACCAAATGGATGTGGTGACCGCGATCGAAGGCGGCCTGGTCG
>NZ_JBSFGJ010000250.1:0-14227 GCF_053596515.1 Nonomuraea sp. NPDC001684 | reverse complement strand
CCCGGCCGAGGACTTCCCGGCGCCCGTGGGGCCCGTCAACCAGAGCAGCGGCAGCGGATCGGTACTCACCGGCGCGACCCTAGCGAGCCCGGTCCGCCGCCTGCCACCGCATTTTCGGCCAGCCTGCCGGTGGCGGACGGCCCGGCTACTGATGCAGCACCGGGTTGTGGTGGACCGCCTGGCGGGCCGCGTGCGAGGTGGAGCTCCACAACACCGCCGCCGCGGTCAGCGCCGCCAGCAGCGTGCACCAGGCCACCGCGCGTCCGAGCCGCATGCCGTACCCCCACAGCAGCCACGACAGCGACAGCCACCAGTGCTCACCGGCCCGGCGGCGCATCTCCATGGCGGCGAAGGCGAAGTCCGCCGAGGTGTCGCGGTCCTCGATCCGGCCGCGCAGCTCGGCGTAGAGGGCGGCCAGCAGGTCGGGGGTGGTGGGCGAGCCGCCGGAGGCGTCCCAGCCGCGCAGGGCGTGCTCGTCGGCCAGCGCGCTGCGCCGCGAGATCCAGCGCAGCATCGGACGGCGCAGGCTGGCTTCGATCAGGCGGGCGTAGAAGTCGAGGGCCACGTCGAACCCGTCGCGGCAGTTGCGGTGCGACCGGTAACAGGGCCGCCAGGCCGAGCTGGCCCCCACCCCCGCCCGCGCGTCCACCAGAGCCGACGGCACGCGTTCCGGCCGGGGCAGCAGCCCGTGGCCCAGGTAGCGGACGCCGGTCAGCTCGGTGTGCGCGCCCGCCCCGCCGGAGACGAAGCGGCCGAGCCGCCACCCGCTCTCCTCGTCCCACACCAGCGCGTGGCCGTCGGTCAGCTTGACCGTGGCGTGCCGCGGATCGCAGGGCCCCTCCCACCAGTCGGCCACCTCGGCTCCGAGCAGGTCGACGACGCGCTCCACATAGCCCGCCGGCTGCTGCAGCCACTCGTCGGTGTACGGCTCGACATGCCTGATGGCCACGGACGGCACCCCCTTGTGCCCTGAAGGTAAGAAAAAAGCGACGGTGACCAACCATACCCGTGGCGAACTTATTCCGTTGCACGTCCGTCTAGTCATTACGGACGATATTTACGTCGGACACGGGGAAGGAGGAGAGCCCATGATTGCCACGATCCTGCTGATCACCCTGATGGCCGTAGCGGTGGCCGCCACGGAGCTCATCATGCGTTGCTCCTCGCAGGTTAAAGAGAGTGTCGAGCCGCCGACCGAGATCGTCGGGGACTAGTCTCAGGCGCATGTCCCTGCTTCTCTGGCTGCACATCGGCTTCGCCATCTTCACGATCGGCCCGCTGACCGCTGCGACGATGGCGGCTCCGCGGGCCATCCGCACCAACAACGTGCCCGTCCTGCGGAACATCCAGCGCACCACGAGGATCTACAGCCTGGCCAGCCTGGGTGTGCTGGTGTTCGGCGTGGCCCTGGGCGTCGTCGTCGGGAACGGCGTGCTCGGCCTGTGGTACATGACGGCGTCGATGACGCTGTTCATCGTGGCGATCGTGTTGCTGGTCATCATCGACCGCGACCTGCGCACCGCCCTCCGCGCGCTCGAAAGCGAGAACGCGGAGGACGACGCGAAGGTGCAGACCGGACGGGTCGCCGCGATCAGCGGCCTGCTGGCCGTGATCTGGCTGGTGATCCTCTTCCTGATGGTCGTCCCGACGCCGTGATGGTGGTCCAGGCGTCCTAGCCGAGGGCCTGGGTGAGGTCGGCGAGCAGGTCGTCGACCGTCTCGATGCCGACCGACAGGCGCACCAGGTCGCTCGGCACCTCCAGGGGCGAGCCCGCCGCGGAGGCGTGCGTCATGCGGCCTGGGTGCTCGATGAGCGACTCGACGCCGCCCAGCGACTCGCCAAGCGTGAACAGCTTGGCCCGGTTGCACACCTCCACGGCCTCGGCCTCGCCGCCCGCCACGCGGAAGGACACCATGCCGCCGAAGCGCCGCATCTGCTTGGCGGCGACCTCGTGGCCGGAGTGCTCGGCCAGGCCCGGGTAGAGCACCTGGGTCACGCGCGGGTGCGCGAGCAGCAGGTCGACGACGCGTTCGGCGTTGTCGCAGTGGCGGTCCATGCGCACGCCGAGGGTCTTGAGCCCGCGCAGCGTCAGCCAGGCGTCGAACGGGCCGGCCACCGCGCCCATCGCGTTCTGGTGGTAGGTCAGCTCGTCGCCGAGGCCCTTGTCCCGCGCGATCAGCGCGCCGCCGACCACGTCGGAGTGGCCGCCGACGTACTTGGTGGTGGAGTGGACGACCACGTCGGCCCCGAGCGCCAGGGGCTGCTGCAGGTACGGCGAGGCGAAGGTGTTGTCCACGACCAGCAGCGCGCCGTTCTCGTGGGCCAGCTGCGCCAGGGCGGCGATGTCGGCGATGCCGAGCAGCGGGTTGGTGGGCGTCTCGACCCACACGATCTTCGTCTTCTGCGTCATGGCCGACGCCACCGCGTCGAGGTCGTGCAGCGGGACCGGGTCGTAGTGCAGGCCCCAGCGCTCGTGCACCTTGGAGAACAGCCGGTACGTGCCCCCGTACGCGTCGTTGGGGATGATCACGTGATCCTGCGGCCGGCACACCGTGCGCAGCAGGGTGTCCTCGGCGGCCAGGCCCGAGGCGAACGCCAGCCCGCGCGCGCCGCCCTCCACGGCGGCCAGCGCCTCTTCCAGCGCCGTCCTCGTGGGGTTGGCGGAGCGGCTGTACTCATATCCCGAACGCAGGCCGCCCACGCCGTCCTGCTTGTAGGTGGACGTGGCGTAGATCGGCGGCACGACCGCGCCGGTCAGCGGGTCGGGCTCCTGACCTGCGTGGATCGCCAGGGTCTCAAAACCGTTGGTCATAGGCCCCACGTTAACGGAAAGCGGCCCGCGATCCGTTCCCCAGCGGATCGCGGGCCGGTGGCGGGGCCCGTCCCCCGACGGCGCCCGCCCGGACCCGCGCGGCCATGCCCGCGCGGGCCACGTTCTCGAAGGCTCAGGCCGCCCGGGCCTCGCGGGCCGTCGCGGCCGTCACGGCCGGGGCGCTGAGCCGGACGACCTCCACGTCGATGTGGCGGCCGCTGGCGCCCTCCGCCTCCTCACCGTTGATGCGCGAGAGCAGCACGGGGTCGGCCAGCGCGAGCAGCGCCGTGACGACCAGTCCCAACCCCAGCAGAACGAACCCGATGACAACCATGTCCTGTCCCCCTTCCGACGTGTTCCAGCATCGCCGAGGGGCCGTCGCCGCCGCCTCCGCTGAAGGGCTGGTCCGGCGGCGACCGGGTCGGCCGATCGGTTGATACGAGTTGTCCGACTTCCGGCCTACTCTCGTGACGTGGGGGATTCGAAAGGCATCGTGTACTGGGTCCGGCGGCTGAGCGAGATCGCGATGCTCGGCTGGCTCGGCCTGATGCTGATGCTCGACCTGGCCATCGCCGTCAGCACCGGGGGGCTGCAATGGTTCGTGCCGTTCTGCGGCGCGGCCGGGATCGCGGCGGTCGTCCTGCGCCGCCGCCACCGGCTTGAGGGCTTCTGCGCGCTGCTGGGGCTGTCCTTCGCCGCGTCGGTGGTCATCGGGTCGGCCGGCGCGCTGGGCGCGCCCGGCATGGCCGAGACGGGGTCGCTGCTGATCCTCCTCATCGGCGTGCTGCGGCACGTGGAGCCGGTACGGCGGGCGGCGGTGCTGTCGCTCGTGGGACTGGGCGTGCTGATGGCCGAGTCGGCCAGGCGCGACTACCCCACGGCGGGGCTGGCGTTCGCGTTCCTGCTGTTCGCGGGGTGGTCGATGGCCGCGGGCATCGGCGGCTACCTGCGGTTCCAGCAGGAGCGCCGGACCGAGGCGGTGCACTCCGTACGCCGGGCCGAACGTCTCGAACTGGCCAGGGAGCTGCACGACCTGGTCGCCCACCACATCACCGGCATCGTCGTCCAGGCCCAGGCCGCGCGTACGGTCGCCGAGCACAAGCCCGAGGCCGTGCTGCCCGCGCTCGACGCGATCGCCTCGGCCGGGTCGGAGGCGCTGACCTCGATGCGGCGCATGGTCACCGTCCTGCGCACCGAGGACGAGGCCGACCGCAGGCCCGGCACGACGCTGGCCGACCTGCGGCTGCTGACCGAGCGGTTCTCGGTCGAGGGGCCGAAGGTGGCGTTCGAGATCGGGTCGGGCATCGACGACCGGACGCTGCCGCCCGAGGTGATGACGACGCTGCACCGGGTCCTGCTGGAGTCGCTCACCAACGTGCGCAAGCACGCCACCCGGGCCGCGTGGGTGGAGGCCGACCTGCGGCGGTACGAGCGGGTGGTCGTGCTGCGGGTGCGGAACTTCGGCTCGGTCGCGTCAGACCCGCGGGTGTCCCGGCTGGGCGGCGGGTTCGGGCTGGTCGGCATGGCCGAGCGGGTGGAGGCTCTGGGCGGCAGGCTCTACGCGGGCCCGTCCCCCGAGGGCCCCTGGGAAGTGATCGCCGAGTTCCCGCTCCCCTGACCCGCCCGACCGTCCGACCGCGACCTCTCTGGATGCCCACTGCCCTGACCCGGACGACCGGCCGACCGCGACCTCGCCGGGTTCCCACTGGCCCGAGACCTCAGGATCCCGCTCCCCCGCCGCGAAGGACCCGGCGAACTCCGGCTGGCCCAGGGCGGCGCGCAGGCGGGCGGTGATCCGGTCCACGTCATGGCGTTCGCCGGCGGGAAGGGGCGCGCCGACGGCCCGCCGGAGCGCCGCGGCCCGTCCCAGCTTCCGCGCCGCCTCCGCCAGGTGCTCGCGGCCCGCGATCGACAACGCGCCCGCCAGCCCCTCCAGGGCCAGCGCGACGGCCCGCGGGTCGCCCGTCGCGCGGGCGTGCGCGTACCCCTCGCGCTGGCGCGCCAGCGCCGTCTCGGCGTCGCCGCGCTGCTCGGCCACGAACCCCCACTCGGCCATGACGAACGCCGTCCCGGGCGTCCCCCGCACCTGCCGCAGCCAGTCGAGCGCGGACAGCAGGTACGACTCCGCCTCCTCGTACCGCCCCTGCCTGCGGGCGCTCATGGCCAGTCCGAGCAGCGCGTTCTCCTCCGCCGACCGGTACGACTGCGCCACCGCCAGCCGCCTGGCCCGCCCGTGGTAGTCGTCGGACCGCTCGTAGTCGCCCGTGAGCAGCGCGAGCCGGCCGAGCGCGGCCAGCTTGAACGACACGTCGAACCCCAGCCCCTCGGCCAGCCGCAGCGCCTCGTGCCGCAGCCGGGCCGCCCGCTCGTAGTCGCCGCGGATCTCGGCCAGCCGGTCGAGGACGTCCATGGCCTCGACCTGCCCCCATTCGTCCCCCAGCTCGCGGAAGAGGGCCAGGCCGCGCTCGCCGTCGCGTTCCATCGCCGCGAGGTCGCCGCGGCCCACCGCGAGCTTGGCCCGCAGGCACAGCGCCGCCGCCACCCCCCACCGGTCCCCCAGCTCCTCGTACGCCGCCAGCGCCCGTCCCACCGCGTCCCGGTGCGCCGCGTGGTCGCCGTACGCCCAGCGGACGAAGCTGAGGAACCAGTCGGCCAGCGCGGCCCCCGCCCGGTCGAGCGCGGCGCGGCGTACCGGCGGGGTGGGCTCGCCGAGCAGCAGCCCGATGCCGGCCAGCCACACCGAGGCCAGGGCGGCGGCGCTGTCCTCGCCGCCCGCCGCCAGCGCCGCCTCGATCGACCTGCGGGCCTCGCGCAGCCTGCCGCGCAGGATCCAGTACCAGGCGAGCGCGTTGGCCAGGCGCAGGGGCTCCGGCCCTGACAGGGCCTGCCGCAGGTTGGCGCTCTCGGCGTCCAGCCGGTCCAGCCATTCGTGCTGGCGCGGGCCGCGCAGCTCGGCGCGGGCGGCCAGGTCGGTGTAGTAACGGGCGTGCCGCTCCCGCAGCAGGTCGTGCTCACCGGCCTCGCGCAGCCGTTCGAGGCAGTAGGCGGTCACCGACTCCAGCAGCCGGTAGCGGGGTCCCAGGGGACCGGGCGCCACGGCGACCAGCGACCGGTCCACGAGCCTGGCCAGCACGTCGAGCACGTCCACGCCGGGCTCGGCGCAGACCGCCTCGGCGGCCTCCAGGGTGCAGCCGTCGGCGTGCGCGGCCAGCCGCCGCAGCACCGCGCGTTCCTCGTCCGAAAGCAGCTCCCAGCTCCAGTCGATGGTGGCCCGCAGCGTGCGCTGCCGGGCCGGGGCGTCCCGCATCCCGGCGCTGAGCAGCCTGAACCGGTCGTCCAGGCGGGCGGCCAGCTCCTGTACGCCGAGCGCCCGCACCCGCGTCGCCGCCAGCTCCAGGGCCAGCGGGATGCCGTCGAGCCGCCGGCAGATGACGGCCACGGTGGGGCCGGGCTCGACGTCCGCGCGGGCCGCGAAGAGCCGTACGGCGTCGGCCTCGGCCAGCGGGTGGACGACCCGGACCCGTTCGCCGGACACGCCCAGCGGCTCCTGGCTGGTGGCCAGCACGCGCAGACCGGGCGCGGCCCGCAGCAGCGCCGAGACGAGCCCGGCGACCTGCTCGACCAGGTGCTCGCAGTTGTCCAGGACCAGCAGCGCGCTCCGGCCCGCCAGCACCCCGGCCAGCCTGGACGCCAGCGGCACGGAGTCGTCGTCGCGCACGCCCAGCACGGCCGCCACCGCCTCGGCCACGTCGGCGCCTCCGGCCCCGGCCAGCTCCACCAGCCACACCCCGTCGGCGAACCCGCCCCGCCGCGGCTCGGCGGCCCCCTCGGGAAAGGCCAGGCGGCGGGCGGCGGCGAGGGCGAGACGGGTCTTGCCCACGCCGCCCGGCCCGGTCAGGGTCACCAGCCGCGAGTCCGCCAGCAGGGCGGCGACCTCGGCGAGGTCAGCGTCCCGGCCGACCAGCGGGGTGAGCGGCGCGGGCAGGTTGGTGAGCGGCCCGGGGTCGGCGGCGGGCGGCGGGGCGGCCAGCGAGGGGTCGTGGCGCAGGATGGCCCGGTGCAGCGCGGCCAGCTCGGGCGAGGGGTCGAGCCCCAGCTCCTCGGCCAGCCTGACGCGCAGCTCCTCGTAGCCGGCCAGCGCCTCGCTCTGCCGGCCGCCCCGGTACAGGGCCTTCATGTGCGAGGCGCGCAGCCGTTCGCGCAGGGGGTGCCGGGCGACCAGGTCGGCGAGGTCGACGTCGTGGCCGAGCGCGAGGCGCACCTCGGCCTGCTCCTCCAGGGCCGACAGGCGCAGCTCGGTCAGCAGGGTGATCTCGGGACGGGCGAACCCCTCGTCGGCGAAGTCGGCGTAGGCCGCGCCCCGCCACAGGGCGAGCGCCTGGTCGAGCTCGCGGGCGCGCTCACGCGGGGCGGCGCCGCGGCGGCCCACGAGCGCGCGGAACCGGACGGCGTCGCAGTCGTGGGCGGCCAGCCGGTAGCCGACCGGGCCGTGGACGACCATGGCCGGGTCGCCGAGCGCGCGGCGGAGCTGGGAGACGCGGGCCTGGAGGGTGCCGAGCGGGTTGCGGCCGGGCCGGTCGCCCCACAGCTCGTCGATCAGCCGGTCGGCGGAGACCGGGCCGCCGCCGGCCGCCAGCAGGGCGGCGAGGAGCGCGCGGACCTTGGGCTCGGCGACGTGGATCTCCTCGCCGCCGTCCGTCCGGACGGTCAGCGGGCCGAGCACCCCGAATCGCACCATGCAGAGACTAACCCGTAGCCGGTCACAAGGATTTCCGTAGGGCGGTGCCGCAGGCTCCCTGTCATGACTCAGGTGACAGTTGCAGGACTCGGCCCGATGGGGTCGAAGATGGCCGAGACGTTCCTCGGCGCGGGTTTCGACGTGGCCGTGTGGAACCGTACGGCCGCCAAGACCGAACCGCTGGTCGAGCGGGGAGCCCGGCGCGCGGCCTCGGCCGCGGACGGCGATCTGCTGGTGTTCAGCCAGATCGGCTACCAGGCGATGTACGACAGCCTCGGCGAGGCCAGGCTCGACGGGAAGGTGCTGGTCAACCTCAGCTCGGGCACCCCGGAGGAGCTGCGCGCGGCGGCCCGCTGGGTGGCCGGACGCGGCGGCACGCTCGTCACCGCCGGGATCATGGTCCCGCCCCCGGGCATCGGCCAGCCGGGCGCGTACTCCTTCTACAGCGGCCCCAAGGACGTGCTCGACCGGCACACGGCCACGCTCAGGGCCCTCGGCGACGTCATCCACGTCGGCGCGGACGAGGGCCTGGCGATGATGTACTACCAGTCGCTGCTGCTGATCTTCTGGTCGAGCCTGACCAGCCAGATGCACGCGATGGCGATGCTGAGCACGGCGGGGGTCTCCCCGCTGGAGTTCCTGCCGTACGTGCGGGAGACCTTCACCCAGCTCGGCGGCGACGGCGTGATGGGGTTCGCGAAGATCCTGGCCGAGGAGTTCGCCGCCGGGACCTATCCCGGCGAGCTGAACTCGCTGCACATGCAGGCCGTGGGCCTCGGCCACGTCGTGCACGCGCTGGCCGAGGCCGGTGTGGAGACCACGGTGCCGAGCGCGCTGAAGGAGCTGTTCGAGCGCGCCGACGCCGAGGGGCGCGGGCACGAGGGCCTCGGCACCGTGATCGAGTCGATCAGGAAACCCTGATCAGTGGTTGGCGAGGAAGGCGAGCAGGTCCTGCCGGGTGAGCAGCCCGGCGGGCTTGCCGTCCTCCAGGACGACGGCCGCGTCGGCCTTCTCCAGCGCCTCGACCGCGCGCGCGACGGGTTCACCGCTGCCGATCGTGGGTAGCGGCGCCGACATGTGGTCGGAGATCGGGTCGTCGGAGGCGAGCCTGCCGTGGTAGAGGGCCTCCAGGAGGTCGCGCTCGACGATGGAGCCGACCACTTCGGCCGCCATGACCGGCGGCTCCTCCTTCATGACCGGAAGCTGGGACACCGAGTACTCGCGCATGATCGAGATGGCCGTGCCGACCGACTCGTGCGGGTGGGCGTGCACGAACTCCGGCAGGCCCGGCCCCTTGCGCGCCAGCACGTCGCCGACCAGGCCCTCGTCCGAGCTGGTGGTCAGGAAGCCGTAGTCGGCCATCCAGTCGTCGTTGAAGATCTTCGACAGGTAGCCGCGGCCGCCGTCGGGCAGCAGCACGACCACCACGTCGTCGGGGCCCGCCTTGGCCGCCACCTGCAGCGCCGCCACCACGGCCATGCCGCACGAGCCGCCGACCAGCAGCCCCTCCTCGCGGGCCAGGCGGCGGGTCATGTTGAAGGAGTCCTTGTCGGACACCGCGATGATCTCGTCGCAGATCCCGGTGTCGTACGTGGCCGGCCAGATGTCCTCGCCCACGCCCTCCACCAGGTAGGGACGGCCCGAGCCGCCGGAGTACACCGAGCCCTCGGGGTCGGCTCCGATGATCTTCACCCGGCCGTCGGAGACCTCCCTGAGGTAGCGGCCGGTGCCGCTGATCGTGCCGCCGGTGCCGATGCCCGCCACGAAGTGCGTGATGCGGCCGTCGGTCTGCTCCCACAGCTCGGGACCGGTCGAGTGGTAATGGGAGTCGGGGTTGTTGACGTTGGAGTACTGGTCGGGCTTCCAGGCGTTGGGGATCTCGCGGGCCAGCCGGTCGGAGACCGAGTAGTAGGACTCCGGGTGGTCGGGCGAGACGGCGGTGGGGCAGACCACGACCTCGGCCCCGTACGCGCGCAGCACCGCGATCTTGTCCTGGGCCACCTTGTCGGGCACCACGAACAGGCACCGGTAGCCCTTCTGCTGGGCCACGATGGCCAGGCCCACTCCGGTGTTGCCGGACGTCGGCTCGACGATGACGCCGCCCGGCCGCAGCGCGCCGGAGGCCTCGGCGGCCTCGATCATGCGCAGCGCGATGCGGTCCTTGACCGAGCCGCCCGGATTGAAATATTCGACCTTGGCCAGCACCTGGGCGGAGATCCCCGCCGTGACCTTGTGCAGGCGGACGAGCGGAGTGTTCCCCATGAGGTCGACCAGGGAATCGTAAACGCGCACCGAGGTGTTCACCTTCTTTGCCGAAGCTTGATCAGCTTGCCCGAGGCCGAGATCCAGTGGGGGTGGCAGGCCCTCGGCTAGTTTTCAAGCAAACGCTACCGCCGAGTTCGACCGGGAGGACACTACGTG
Source organism: Nonomuraea sp. NPDC001684 (assembly GCF_053596515.1). Taxonomy (NCBI): domain Bacteria; kingdom Bacillati; phylum Actinomycetota; class Actinomycetes; order Streptosporangiales; family Streptosporangiaceae; genus Nonomuraea; species Nonomuraea sp. NPDC001684. The sequence continues at coordinate 4,256 of NZ_JBSFGJ010000250.1, read as the reverse complement.
GTCTGGGCAGCAGGCATGGCACGCGCGGCCAGGCGGATCGCGATGGCGGCGGCGCTCGGAGGTGGCGGGCTCACGGCTCTGGGAGCCACGGCGTACGGCCTGCTGATCGCCGAGGGACTGCTCGCGCGCAAGGCCATCGGCCGCCCCCACGGTCTGGACGGACCGCCCTCCGACGGCGTCTACGGCGATTTCCGCGGCAAACCCCTCAAGATGGCCATGCTCGGCGATTCCACCTCGGTGGGCCTGGGCATGACCGACCCCAGCCACACCCCGGCCGTCCTGCTGGCCAACGGCGTGGCGGCGGTGGCCGAGCGGCCGGTGCACCTGCTCGTGGCGGGCAAGTCGGGCGCCCCCTCCGCCGAGCTGCCCGAGCAGGTGGACGCCGCCCTCGCCATGCGCCCGGACGTGGCGGTCATCTTCGTGGGGGCCAACGACATCATCACCCAGACGCCGCCGGCCGTGGCGGTGCGCCATCTGGCCAAGGCGGTGCGGCGGCTGCGCGAGGCGGGCGTCGAGGTGGTCGTCGGCACCTGCCCCGACCTCGGCACGGTGCGGCCCATCGCCCAGCCGCTGCGCTGGGTGACCCGGCGGTGGAGCCGTCAGCTCGCGGCGGCCCAGACCGTCGCCGTGGTCGACGCGGGCGGCCGTACGGTGGCGTTCGCCGACGTCCTGGGGCCGGAATTCGATACAAATCCGACAGAAATGTTCGGACCGGATCGTTTCCATCCATCTGACCGAGGTTACGCGCAGGCCGCTTACGCGGTGCTACCGTCGGTGTGCGCTGCGTTGGGGCTGTGGCCTGAGCCGCGGCCCGCGCGGGGCGAAGGACTGCAACCGATCTACCTTGCGGCGGCAACGGCCGCGGAGGAGCCCGGCACCGAGGTCACCGCGACCCGGGTCGACGGGCGGGCCACGGGGCTCCACGGCAAGTGGGCCACGCTGTTCCGCCGGCGGCTCGGCGAGACGCCTACCGACGCGTGAGCGCGCCCGGCGGGCGGCTCGACGATCCCACCGACGCGTGATCGTGCGCGCCGGGGGGTTCGGCGACGCCTGATCCGGTCACCCTCCGAGCCTGAGCCGTCACTCCTCGTCCTCTTTTGGAGTGAATTGCCTGTGCTCCGGCCCCTCATGAAACCTTCCCTGGCCCTCGCGGGGACCCTCGCCCTGACCGCCTGCTCCGGCAGCGACGCCGCCACGGCGAACTTCCCCTCCTGGCAGAACACCCAGGTCAACGCGGTCAGCCGGATCGTGTCCGCGGCCGGTGTGGTCACCACCACCTCCATGAAGCCCGACGGCACGCTGGAGACCGTGGCGCTCGGCCTCGAAGACGGCCGGCGCCTGTGGGCGTACCCGGCCACCATGGCGGGCCGCCTGCCCGGCATGGGCGTCTCCGCCCCCGCGATCGTGGAGACGGCCAAGGGCCAGGGGGTGGTCGTGGCCCTCGATCCGGCGAAGAAGGGCCGCTGGAACGCCACCCTCATCGCCCGCGACGCCCGTTCCGGGACGCAGAAGTGGGCCAGGCCCATGCACTCCACGTTCGGGCCGCAGCGCTGCGGCCCCTACGTGTGCGTGTCGGAGCACACCGCCCTGACCCACGCCCGGATGGTCGTGCTCGACCCGGCGACCGGCCGGGTGATGTGGCGGCTGCCCGGCATCTCCGAGGTCGAGTGGTCCGACCCGGCCCGGGTCCTGCTGCTGCGGATGGCCGCCAACCCCATGATCGAGTCCTACGACGTCAAGACCGGCAAGCTGCAGTGGCAGCAGCCGATCGAGCAGGCGCTCGGGCCCGGCATCGACCTGTCGGGCGGGTGGGCGTTCGGCTCGACCGGCGACAACCTGGTCGGCTACGTCGCCCCCTACACCAACCCCCAGACGAAGAAGGTCTCCACCTTCGGGCTGTTCTCCATCAGGATCAGCGACGGCACGGTCAACTGGATGCGCCCCTCGGTCGTGCGCGTCTATCCCAGCGGCAGCCCCGGCTACGCGCCCGTCGTCCGCCCGGTCGACCGCCAGGGCGCCTACGGCGGTTTCGCCAGGCTCGACTCCGAGACCGGCCGGGTGGTCGGCCAGATCACCGCCTCCGACGTCCCCGGCTCGGGCTGGTGGCTGGCCTTCCCCGACCGCATGGACAAACTGGGCTTCCTCAAGCACGACGCCAAGGGCAGCGCCTTCGACCTGGTCTCGGGCAAGCCCGCGCAGGTGGGCGAGGAGCGGGGCTGGTCCTTCTGCGTCACCGACCCCAAGCCGCTGCCGCTGCGCGGCCAGGCCCCCGGCTTCTACTCCACGGCCGCCGTCTGCGAGTACGACCTGGGCACCGGCACCCGCGTCTCCCCCATGAACGCCCCGCCGCCCTGGTTCACCGGCAGCCAGGACGGCTGGCGCCTGTGGCGCGACGAGAAGGGCGCCGTGCACGCCGTCAACGACCACACCGCCACCGCCCCCGGCATGTACGGCTGACGCGGGGCCCCGGGGCGCTTGCGAGGAGGACTGGAATATAGTTCTAATATCAGCGCCGGACACAAGGAGGGGCCATGCCCGAGGCAGTCATCGTCGCAACCGCGCGTTCCCCGATCGGACGAGCCTTCAAGGGGTCGCTCAAGGACATCCGTCCCGACGATCTGACCGTACAGATGATCCAGGCGGCGCTGGCCAAGGTGCCCCAGCTCGACCCGAACACGATCGACGACATCATGCTCGGCTGTGGCCTGCCGGGCGGTGAGCAGGGCTTCAACATGGCCCGGGTGGTGGCGGTGCTGCTCGGGCTCGACACCGTGCCGGGCACGACCGTCACGCGCTACTGCTCCTCCTCGCTGCAGACCACGCGGATGGCCTTCCACGCGATCAAGGCGGGCGAGGGCGACGTGTTCGTCTCGGCCGGCGTCGAGACCGTCTCGCGCTTCGTCAAGGGCAACTCCGACTCGCTGCCCGACACCCACAACCCGCTCTTCCTCGACGCGACGGCCCGCACCAAGCAGTCGGCCGAGGGCGGCCGCACCTGGCACGACCCCCGCCAGGACGGCGCCGTCCCCGACATCTACATCGCCATGGGTCAGACCGCCGAGAACCTGGCCCAGCTCAAGGGCGTCAGCCGCCGCGAGCAGGACGAGTTCGGCGTGCGCTCCCAGAACCTGGCCGAGAAGGCGCTGGCCGACGGGTTCTGGCAGAAGGACATCACCCCCGTCACGCTCCCCGACGGCACCGTGGTCAGCAAGGACGACGGCCCCCGGGCCGGCACCACGTACGAGGGGGTGGCCGGGCTCAAGCCGGTCTTCCGCCCCGACGGCACGGTCACCGCGGGCAACTGCTGCCCGCTCAACGACGGCGCGGCGGCCCTGGTCATCATGAGCGACGTCAAGGCGGCCGAGCTGGGCATCACGCCGCTGGCCCGGATCGTCAGCACCGGCGTCAGCGGGCTGTCGCCCGAGATCATGGGCCTCGGGCCGGTGGAGGCGTCCAAGCAGGCGCTGTCCCGGGCCGGGATGGCGATCGAGGACATCGACCTCGTTGAGATCAACGAGGCGTTCGCGGCGCAGGTGATCCCGTCGTACCAGGACCTCGGGATCGAGCTCGACCGGCTCAACGTCAACGGTGGCGCCATCGCCGTCGGGCACCCGTTCGGCATGACCGGGGCGCGCATCACCTCGACGCTGATCAACAGCCTGCGCCACCACGACAAGAGCCTCGGCCTTGAGACGATGTGCGTGGGCGGCGGCCAGGGCATGGCGATGGTGCTGGAGCGCCTGTCCTAGATCGTGCTCGGCGGCCCCGTGCCCGGCCTTCCCGGCCGCGCGGGGCCGTTCGCGTCCCGGGGGTCAGCCCTGGCGGTCGGGGCCGGCCTGGAGCGGGGTGACGCGGACGATGACGCGCCGCTCGCTGACCATGGCCTCGCGGTAGGCGTCCCAGTCGGGGTGTTCGCCGGAGATGTCCCGGTAGTAGGCGATGAGCTGATCCATCGCCTCCGGCAGGGAGACGATCTCGGCCGTGCCGTCGACCTGGAGCCACTCGCCGAAGAAGCCGTCGGCGAGCACGCAGAGCGAGACGCGGGGATCCCGGCGGATGTTGTGCACCTTCATCGCCGTCTCGCGGGTGCTGATGACGATGTGCCCGCCGGCCACGCCCGCCAGCACCGGCGACATCTGCGGGTGCCCTCCGCGACGGCTGGTGAGCAGGACTGCGTGGTGGTGGGTCTCGATGAAGCCGAGCGCCTTGTCCAGATCCATGTGTTCATGATGCCGCGCCCGTACTCGGAGCACGGG
>NZ_JBSFGJ010000249.1:0-14252 GCF_053596515.1 Nonomuraea sp. NPDC001684 | reverse complement strand
GGCGGCGGGTCGACATCGCCACCGACGTCGACTGGCACGAGACGGAGAAGTTCCTCAAACTGGCCTTCCCCCTCGACGTGCGCGCCGAGCGCTACGCCGCCGAGAGCCAGTACGGCCACGCCTACCGCGCCACCCACACCAACACGAGCTGGGAGGCGGCCAAGTTCGAGGCGTGCAACCACAAGTTCGTGCACCTGGAGGAGCCCGGCTGGGGCGTGGCCGTGGTCAACGACTCCACCTACGGCCACGACGTGACCCGGACCGTGCGCGAGGACGGCGGCACCACCACGACCCTGCGGGTGTCGCTGCTGCGCGCCCCCCGTTTCCCCGACCCCGAGACCGACCAGGGCAGGCACACCTTCCGGCACGCGCTGCTGCCCGGCGCGACGATCGGCGACGCGGTGCGCGAGGGCTGGTTCCTCAACCTGCCCGAGCGGGTGCTCTCCGGTGCCGCCGAGGTAGAACCGCTGGTCACGGTGGACGACGACGCGGTCGTGATCACCGCGGTCAAGCTGGCCGACGACGGCAGCGGCGACGTCGTGGTGCGCTTCCACGAGTCCCGCGGCGGCCGGGCCGCGGCCACGCTCACGGCCGGCTTCCCCGTCACCTCGGTGACCGTGACCGACCTGCTGGAGCGCCCGCTGGCCGAGCCCGAGCGGCCCGGCCGGTCGATCCCGGTGACGTTGCGGCCGTTCGAGCTGGTCACCCTGCGGCTCGGCCGCTGACCGCACGTTCCCGGTGAGGGGCGCCCGTCCGGGCGCCCCTCACCTGCGTTCACGGCGGAGTCGTCAGGGGGTGTAGACGGCCGAGCTCCCGTACAGCTTGTTGGTGAACGCGGAGATGTAGGAGGCGGTGTTCGCCGAGGTGAGGTTGTAGGTGAGGAAGACGCCGTACCCCTCGGTGACCGTACGGCGGGCGAGGGAGGCGGCGGTGGACGAGCTGGTGCCGGTGAAGGACACGGCGGCCGGCGACAGGCGGGACCTGGAGGTCGGGCCGTTCGGCACGGACCAGGTGCCGTACCAGGGGTTCCAGGCGTAGTCGAAGGTGTTGTTGATGCTGACGCCGTTGTAGGACAGGCGGTCGGCGGCCGGGCCGATGTCGTACAGCGTGATGAGCTTGTTCGGCAGCTTCTGGCGCAGGGCCTGGACCAGGTAGACGAAGGAGAAGGCGTTCGGCTGGCCGGTGCCGTTCCTGCCGTACTCGACGTACTCGTCGTCGAAGTCGATGCCGTCGAGCCCGTACGTCGTCACCACGTCGGCCAGCTCCTGGGCGAACGCGTCGGCGGCCTGCTGGGAGGGGAAGTTCGCGAAGCCGGCGCCCTGGTGGTTGCCGAGGATGGACAGCAGGACCTTGATGCCCCTCTGCTGCAGCGGACGGACCTCGGTCGCCACGTTGTCGAGCACCCGCTGCACGTTCTCGTTGCAGTGGAGGTAGGCCTTCGTGCCGTCGTAGTTGATGTTGGCGGCGAAGATGACCGCGATGTCGAACACCTGCGCGCCGCCTCGGGCGAGCGTGTACTTCGCGACGTTCGTCATGCTCTCGCTGTTGACCTCGATGTAGACCACCGAGAGCGGGCCGGTCTTGCCGGCCGCGCGGCGCTCGGCGTGTGCCGCGGTGGGTAACGCGGCACCCACGGTGGTCGCGGCCAGCGCTGCCAGCAGGGTCCTTCTGCGCATGAGCGGTGAACTCACGATCGGCTCCTCAGGGCATGGGGGGATGATTTGCTATATCGGTTAAGTCCAGTCCACTCGTCTTCGCGAGGCTGCGTGGGGGCTGGAGATAAATCGGTATAGCGCCTCGATCATCGGCAGCCCGGGGCCCGCTGTCAAGGTGTCGCCGGCGCGGAAAAGGCGCCGCGGGCGCCGGAGATCTCTCCGGTGGTAATGTTCCGTATATCCAAATATTTAGATGTATGGAGCAGTGATGACGAAGGTGCTGATTGTCGGTGCCGGCGCGCTGGGGCAGGTCTTCGGGGCGTGGCTGGCCGCGGGCGGGGCCCGGATCAGCTATCTCGTGCGGCCGGGCCGGGAGGGCTGGGAAGGGGCTTCGCTGTACCGGCTCAGGCGGGGGCGGGCGCCGGTCGCCGAGCGCGTCACGCCGTACGAGGTGCGCAGCGAGCCGCCCCGCGAACGGTGGGACATGGTGTGGCTCTGCGTGGACTCGCCGGCGCTGCGCGGCGACTGGACGGGCGCGCTGCGCGCGGTGACCGGCGAGGCGACCGTGGTCACCATCGGCCAGGATCCGGGCGATCTGCGCACCCTCGCCGGCGTCTGGCCGCGGGAGCAGATCGTCCAGGTGACGCCGACGCTGCTGGCCTACCAGGCGCCGCTGGAGCGCGAGGTTCCCGCGCCGGGCGTGGCGTACTGGGTGCCGCCCGGCACGGCGACCGGCGTCACCGGAGCGCGCGCCCCGCAGGTCGTCGCCGCGTTGCGGGCCGGCGGCGTGCGGGCCAGGCGGGTGACGCGGGCCGGCGCGGGGGAGCTCACCGCCGCCCGGATGATCCCCTACATCGCCGCGCTGGAGTCCTCCGGCTGGCGGCTGCCCGCGTCGGGCCCGCGGTTGCGGGGCGCCGCCGCGGCCGTCCGGGAGGCCGTCGCGGTGGTCTCCGCACAGCACGGGCTGCGCGCTCCCGTCCCCGTTCCGTCCTGGGCCGTGGGGCTGGCGTTGCGCGTGCTGCCCCGGCTGCTCCCCTTCGACCTGCGCCGCTACCTGGAGACGCACTTCACGAAGGTGAGCGCGCAGACACGCCTGATGCTGGACGGCTGGATCGCCGAAGGGTCCGCCAGGGCGCTGCCGGTCGGCCGCCTGTCCGCCGTGCGCGACTCGTTGCCCGCATGAGCGGCTCGATCGAGGCCCGGGACGTCCTCGCGCTGTTCGCGCGGACCCGGCCGCTGTTCACCGCTTTGGGGGACGAGCGCAGGCAGGAGATCGTCGTCCACCTGCTGGAGTCCGCTGAGCCTCGCAGCGTCGGCGACATCGCCGCGCACCTGGAGCTGTCCCAGCCCGCGACCTCCCACCACCTCAAGATCCTGCGCGACGCGGATCTGCTGACGGTGCGGCGCAAGGGCACCCTGCGCCTGTACGACCTCAACGCCGACGCCTATCCGGAGCTCCTGACGCCCCTGCGCGACCTCATCACGATGATCATCTCGTGCGCCTCCGGCCTCGGCGAACAGCCGGGCGGTCACTAGAGATCGACGACCGCCCGCGCGCCTTCCCGTCCCGGTCTGTCACATCGGGACCGGCTGTCCCGTCCTCGCAGTGCTGTCCATCCAGGCGACGCGTGAAGGAGCAGGGGCGATGAAGGTAGTGCTGGCCGGGGCGACCGGCGCGATCGGGCTTCCGCTGTTGTCGGCGCTGGCCGCGGCGGGGCACGACGTGGTCGCCGTCGTCCGCGATCCCGCCAAGCGGCGGCTCGTCACCGAACGCGGCGCGGACGCCGTCGTCGCCGACGTGCTCGACCGCGACGCGCTGCTGCGCGCGCTCGACGGGCAGGCCGCCGACGTCGTCATGCACCAGGCCACGGCGCTGCGCGGCGCCTCGCGCAGGCTGCGCCCCGACGACCCCACCCTCGCCCTGCGCGACCGGGGGACCGCGCACCTGCTCGACGCCGCGCGGGCCGTCGGCGCGCGCCGGTTCGTCACCCAGTCGCTGATCACCGGGTACGGCTACCGCGACCACGGCGACCGGGTGCTGACCGAGGACGACGAGTTCGGCGTGCACGTCGGCACCGTCGCCGACCTGGTGACCGACTCCAGCCTGGCGACCGAGAGCCAGGTGTTCGCCGCCGAAGGCATCGAGGGCGTCGCCCTGCGCTACGGCATGTTCTACGGCAGGAACGCCTTCAGCGACCTGTTCGCCGACATGATGCGCAAGCGGGCGCCCGTGCTGCCGCGCGGCAGCACCGGCACCACCTCCTTCGTCCACGTGGACGACGCCGCGGCGGCCGCGGTCGCGGCCATGGAACGCGGCGGCGCGGGCCAGGCGTACAACATCGTGGACGACCGGCCGATGAGCTGGCGCGACTTCCTGACCGCGGTCGCCCGCGCGCACGGCACACCGCGTCCCGTCGTGATTCCGAGATGGCTGGTCCGGCGGGCCGTGCCGTACCTGGGCTGCCTGCTGATGGACACCACGATGCGGGTCTCGCACGCCAAGGCCACCCGCGACCTGGGCTGGACCCCGGTGCACCCGAGCGTTCCCGACGGACTGGAGGACATGAGATGACGAACGGTTACAGCAGGCCGGCCAGGATCTTCGTCCAGGTGGCCGTGGCGGTCGGCGCGCTGACGATGCTGGGCTTCGGCGTGTGGATGCGCCTCGACCCGGCCGGTTTCGCGGTCTTCGCCCGCTTCCCCAATCACGTGCACTTCCTGCACGACGCCGGGGTCTTCCAGATCGGCATCGGGCTGATGATGCTGAGCGCGCTGGTGTGGCGCGACGTGCTGTCGGTCGTGCTGGTCGGGTTCCTCGTCGCCAACACGCTGCACGTGGTGAACCACGCGGCCGACCTGGACCTCGGCGGCAATCCGGACAACTGGTGGCAGCTCGCCCTCCTCTCCCTGCTGACGCTGGCCGGCCTCGTGGTGCACCGCAGGCAACTCGGCCGCCGGTCACGGGCGCGGGGGTAGGCCAACGGCGGCGCGGCTCGGTGTCCGATAGCTTGCGACAATCCGCGTGCCATGACATGAAGGAGTGCTCATCGTGACATCCGAGACGTACCCGGCGGCTGACCTCAGCGAGTGGGATGCCGCGCTGGCCGGGGCGTTCGAGATCCTGCTCGGCGGAGAGCCGGCCGCGCACCCTGCCGCCAGGTACGGCGTGTACTACGCCTCGGACACCTTCGACGAGTTCCTGTTCCCGAATGCCTGGGCCACCGCCGACGCGCTGTCCGGCCGGGAGGCGCGGCGCCTCCCGGATCCGGACGGTGAACACCCCTTCTCCCCGTGGACCTGGCGCTTCGACCTGGGCGGGTCGCTGTTCTGGTTCGACCCCGATCTGCTGGCGGGAACAGGGGCATGGGGCGAGGACGGGCACAAGGGCCCTCGGCCGTTCGGCGACGCCTTCGTCGCCGACCTGCGGGCCGTGTCCGCGACCGATGAAACCGATGAAGTCCTGGTGCACGGCGCACAGCTGGGGCCGCTCCTGGGCCGCCACGGCGTCGATCTGACCGGCGAGGAGTGCGAGAGACTGAACGGCTGGCTGACCGTGCTGCTGCGCGTCGCCACCGACGGCACCCTCACCGACGCGATGCGGGCCGCCACGTTCACCGAACGCGGCCCCGGCCACCTGGTGTCCGTCTCGGACATGCGTCACGCCCGCTCCGCCGCCCAGCCTTGGGAGGAGCGGCTGGGCGCGGTCACGCACCCCGCGCTCCGCGACCATCTCCGCCTGCTCTGTCTCGCCGAGGGCGACGCGCGCAGCGAGGGCGGCTTCTACCGCGGCGACGGCCCCTGGCCGTGGACCGACGTCCTGGAGGCGGTCGGCTGCTCGCTGGTCGCGGGCTGGGGATTCGGCGAGTCCCAGGCCGGCACCGCCGTCGTGCGCCTGCCGGACCAGCCGGAAGCACGCTGACGACCTAGGCAAGTCATATCACCTGACTCGCATAAAAATGACAACTAGGCATTGCTGATATCTCAACCCACTCGTACTGTGATCCCAGTCGCTCCGTAGAACGAAGGAGATCCAGTGCCCCCCAGTCACGATCCTCGACCGGCCGGCTGGCGAGTCGGCGCCGACATCGGCGGCACCTTCACCGACGTCATCGCGCTGGGGCCGGACGGCCAGGTCGTCCCCATGAAGGTGTTGTCCACCCCGCCCGACTACGGCGCCGGCGTGGTGGCGGCGACCACCGGCGTGCTCTCCCTGGCCGGCGCCCGGCCCGAGGCCGTGGTCGCGATGCTGCACGGCACGACCGTCGCCACCAACGCGATCCTGTCGATGAACGGCGTGCGCACCGCGGTGGTCACCACCCGCGGCTTCCGCGACGTGCTGGAGATCGGGCGGCTGCGCCGGCCGGTGCTCTACGACCTGTCATGGTCCAAGCCCGAACCCCTCGCCCGGCGACGCGACCGGCACGAACTCGACCAGCGGATCACGGCCGACGGCCGGCTCGGCCCACCGGCGAGCGAGGACGAGATCCGCGCGCTGGCCGGACGCCTGCGCGCGGACGGCATCGAAGCGGTGGCCGTGTGCCTGATCAACTCCTACGTCCGCCCTGACGAGGAACGGCGGGTCGCCGCACTGCTGCAGGCCGAACTGCCCGGCGTGTACGTCACGGCGTCGGTCGACGTCTCCCCGCAGCCGCACGAGTTCGAGCGCATGAGCACCGCCACGGTCAACGCCTACGTCGGCCCCACCGTGCACGGTTACCTCACCCGGCTGGAAGCGGGGCTGCGCTCGGCGAAGGTGCGCGCGCCCCTGCTGGTCATGCAGTCCAGCGGCGGACTGCTCGACGCGGCCTCCGTCGCGCGGCGGCCGGTGCAGATCATCGAGTCCGGTCCGGCGGCCGGCGTCACCGCCGTGCAGAAGCTCGCCCAGCTGATCGGCCTGTCCACGGTGGTCGCGTTCGACATGGGCGGGACCACGGCGAAGGCGTCCCTGATCGAGCACGGTGAACCGTTCGTCTCGGCCGACTACGAGGTCGGCGGCGGCATGAACGGCGCCCGCGGGCTCAGTTCCGGCGCCGGGTATCCGGTGCGGGCGCCGTCGATCGACATCGCCGAGGTCGGATCCGGCGGCGGCAGCATCATCTCCGTCGACGCGGCGGGCGCCCTGCACGTGGGGCCCGTCAGCGCCGGCTCGCGTCCCGGCCCTGCCTGCTACGGCCAGGGCGGCGAGCTGCCGACCCTGACCGACGCCAACGTGACGCTCGGCTACCTCAGCCCCGACGCGCTGGCCGGCGGCCGGGTGGCGATCCACCCGGAGCTGGCCGTGAAGGCGTTGTCACCGGTGGCCGAGCAGCTCGGCGACGACGTGGCGGGCGCCGCGCGCGGCGCGTACCAGGTGGCGGTGTCGAGCATGACGACCGCGGTCAAGGCGGTGACCAGCGAACGAGGGCGTGACCCGCGGGAGGCCACCATGGTCGCCTTCGGCGGCGCGGGCCCTCTCTACGCCGCCGCGCTGGCCCGCGAACTCGGGATCTCGACCGTGATCGTGCCCGTGCATCCGGGACTGTTCAGCAGCCTGGGCCTGCTCGTGGCCGACACCGAACGCCAGGAGCTCACCCCGTACCGGGCCGGCTTCGCCGACGTGGGCGCGCTCGCCGCGGAGTTCGCCCGGCTGTCCGCCCACGTACGCGACCAGCTGGGCGCCGACGCCGTCGTGGACCGGCTCCTGGACATGCGCTACCGCGGCCAGCGGTTCGAACTGCGGATCCGGGTGCCCGACGGCGACCTCACCGAGGACCTGCTCGCCGAGACGCGGTCCCGCTTCCACGCCGAGCACCGGCGCACCTACGGCCGGGCCGGCACGGACGAGCTGGTGGAGCTGGTCAACCTCCGGGTACGCGGCCGGCTCCCCACCCAGGTGTCCATCGCGGACGTGCTGAGCCTGCCCCTCGCCCCCGGCGGCGAGCCCGCCGTCCGCGAATGCCGGTTCGACCGGACCGTGCCCACGCCCGTCGTGGACCGGTCGGATCTCGGCCCGGAACCGGTCGAGGGGCCGATGGTCATCGAGGACATGGACGCCACCACCCTCGTCCCGCCCGGCGCCCGGGTGCACCGCGACCGGCTCAACAACATCGTCATCACCTGGAGCGCCTCATGATCCGCGACGCCGTGACCTTCGAGGTCTTCCGCAACGCCGTCACCGGGATCGCCGACGAGATGGCGATCACGATCCTGCGCACGGCTCACTCGCAGCTCGTGGCGTCCAGCATGGACTTCTCCGCCGCCCTGTGCGACGCGCGGGGCCGGGTGATCGCCCAGGCCAACACCCTGCCGGTGCACCTGGGGTCCATTCCGGACGCGATGGAGGCGATCCTCGACGAGTTCGGCGACCGGATCCGTCCGGGAGACGTCTACCTGCTCAACGACCCGTCCCTGGGCGGCATGCACCTGCCCGACATCTTCGCGGTCGCCCCGGTGTTCGCCGGGGAGGACCTCCTGGGCTTCGCGGTCACGGTCGTCAACCACACCGACGTCGGCGGGTGGGCCGCCGGCTCGATGGCCGTGCAGTCGACCAGCATCTTCGCCGAAGGGGTGCAGATCCCGCCGTCGTGCCTGGTCGAGGCCGGCACGGTGAACGAGACGTTCCTGCGGCTGATCCTGCGCAACGTCCGCGAGCCCGAGCTGCTGCGCGGCGACCTCGAATCCCAGCTCGCGGCCTGCCACACCGGAGCCGAGGGGCTGCGCGCCCTCGCGGCGCGGCACGGCGTCCACGGGCTCGCCGCCCTCGTCGACGAGCTGCTCGACTACTCCGAGACCCTGCTGCGCGCCGCGCTCGCCGAGGCCGTCCCGGGCGCCTACGAGTTCCTCGACCACATCGACGACGACGGTCTGGGGTCCGGGCCGATCCCGATCCGCGTCAAGGTCACGCTGTCCGGGGCGGGGATCGAGCTCGACTTCACCGGCTCCTCGCCGCAGGTGGACTCCGCGCTCAACGCGACGGCCTCCTTCACCCGCTCCGCCGCCTACGCCGCCCTGCAGGGCGTGCTCGCCTCCGACATCCCGGCCAACAGCGGCTTCTACCGGCCGTTCAGTTTCGTCATCCCGGAAGCCTCCATCCTCAACGGCCGGCGGCCGGCCGCGCGCGGCGCCCGCGGGCTCGTCGGCTTCCGGATCATCGACGCCGTGCTCGGGGCGCTCGCCCCGGTGTTCCCCGCCCGGGTGCCGGCCGCCGGGGAAGGCGGGCCCGACGGGATCGCGATCGGCCTCGTCGGGCCGGACGGGGAGTCCATGGTGTTGTGGGACCCGCTGGCGGGCGCGTGGGGCGCGCGTCCCGACCGCGACGGCGTGGACGGGATCAGCTCTCTGGGCGCGAACCTGACCAACACGCCGGTCGAGGAGCTGGAACGCTCCGGTCACCTCCGCATCGACGGTTACGGCTACCTCCCCGACAGCGGCGGAGCGGGCCGCTGGCGTGGCGGCCTGGCGACCTTCCGCGACATGACGCTGCTGGCGGCCGAGGCCAAAGTGCAGATCAGGTCCGACCGGCGCACATTCCTGCCGTACGGACTGGCCGGCGGCGCGCCGGGAACCCCCTCGCTCAACATGCTCGACCCCGGCGGTCCCGGTGAACGGGTGCTGGAGTCCAAACCGCACTTCGAGATGACCGCGGGGACCCGCCACCGGCACGTGACCGCCGGCGGCGGCGGGCACGGCGTCCCCTTCGAACGCGTCCCCGAACTGGTCCTCGAAGACGTCCTCGACGGCAAGGTGACCCACGAGGGAGCCGAACGGGACTACGGCGTCGTGATCACCGCGGACGGCGCGATCGACCGGGACGCCACCGCCAGGCTGCGAGGCCAGGCGCGCTGAAGCCGCCGCACACCCCCCACACCGATTGGAACCCCCCATGAGTTCACCCGTCGCGACCCCACCGAGCACCGTCTCACCGCGCACCTGGCGCAAGGTGGGCGTCCGCATCATGCCGCTGGTCGGCCTCGCCTACGTGGCGAGTTACATCGACCGCGCCAACGTCGGTTACATCGCCGCGCCCATGTCCCGCGACCTGGGCCTCGGCAGCGGCCAGATCGGCCTGGCCGCCGGACTGTTCTTCATCGGCTACGTCCTGTTCGAAGTGCCGAGCAACATGATGCTGAGCCGGTTCGGCGCGCGGAAGTGGATCGCCCGCATCATGATCACGTGGGGGCTGGTCACCGCGGCGACCGCGGCCGTGAACTCCCCGGCCACACTGTTCGCCGCGCGGCTCCTCCTCGGGTTCGCCGAAGCCGGCCTGGCCGCCGGGATCCTGCTCTACCTGACGTTCTGGTTCCCGCGCCGCCAGCGTTCCTGGGCGCTGTCGACCTTCATCGTGATGATCCCGCTGTCCTCGATCATCGGCTCTCCGCTGGCCGCCGCGCTGCTGGAGTGGGGCCAGAGCCTGTTCGGCATCGCGGGCTGGCGGGCGCTGTTCCTCGTCGAGGGCATCCTGACGGTCGTCGTCAGCGTCCTGATCTTCGTTTTCCTGCCGAACCGCCCGGCCGACGCGCGCTGGCTCGACGACGAGGAGAAGGCCGCCATCGAGAACGTCCTGGCCGCAGAAGCCGCCGAACAGCGCGCCCGCGGGGCGCTCACCGGGCTGCGCCAGGCGCTGACCAGCGGCCGGGTGTGGGCGATGGCCGTGACGTGGTTCGCGATCGCGTTCGGGCTCTATCCGCTGCAGTTCTTCCTGCCCACGATGATCAGGTCCCTCACGCAGAGCGTCGGTGAGTCCGCCGACGTCAGCAGCGTGCTGCTGTCCGCGATCCCCTACGTGGTGGCCGCGGTCGCCCTCCTGACCTGGGCTCGCCTGGCCGCGCGCTGGACGGCGGTCACGGCCACGGCCGTCCCGATGGCCCTCGGCGCGGCGGGGCTGCTGCTGGCGACCTTCACCAGCAGCGGCACGCTGTTCGTGCTCGCCGTCTGCCTGAGCGTCGCCGGGATCATCACCGCGATGCCGCAGTTCTGGCGGATCCCGGCGATCGGCCTGACCGAGGCGGCCGCCGCCTCCGGCATCGCCCTGATCAACTCCGTCAGCAACGTCAGCGGATTCATCGGTCCCTACTTCACCGGGACGATCGCGTCCGCGACCGGCAGCTTCACGTACGCGCTGCTGGCCATCGCGATCATCATGGCCGCCGGGCTGGCCGTCCTGCTCACCGCGGGACGCCGGATGGAGCGGCTGGACGGGAGCCTGTCATGACCGCCGCCGACCGGCAGGGAGGCAGGGCGTGAACGCCGCGCTGCTGCACCGGCTCCGGGCCGAGCTCGACGAACGCCGGGCGACCACCGGGCTGCGCCGCGACCTCGTGGTCTCGGGCGCCCAGGGGCCGGCGCTCGGCGTGGGAGGGGAGTGGCTGGTGAACTTCGCCTCCAACGACTACCTCGGGCTCGCCGGCGACCCGGAGGTCCTCGACGCGGCCCGGCGGGCGCTGCGCGAGACGGGGCTCGGGGTGGCGGCGGGCCGGGTGCTCTGCGGCACCCGGGCCGTCCACGGCGAGCTGGAGGCGTGCATCGCCGAGCTGGTCGGCGCCGAGGACGCGGTGCTCCACAACTCCTGCTTCGACGCGAACCTCGGCCTCTTCGACGCCCTGCTCGGCCCGCAGGACGTCGTCCTCAGCGACGCGCTCAACCACGCCAGCCTGATCGACGGCATCCGCCTCACGAGGGCCCGGCGGCGCGTCTTCGCCCACGCCGACCTCGACGAGCTCGAACGCCACCTCATCGAGTTCGCCGGCGCTCGCCACCGCCTCATCGTCACCGACGGCGTCTTCAGCATGGACGGCGACGTCGCCGCGCTGCCCCGGCTCTGCGAGCTGGCCGAACGCCACGACGCGGTGCTCGTGGTCGACGACTCGCACGCCACGGGGGTGCTGGGCACGACCGGCGGCGGCACCGCCGAGCACTTCGGACTGAAGGGACGCGTCGACGTGCTGACGGGGACGCTCGGCAAGGCACTGGGCGGCGCAGCGGGCGGCTTCGTCGCGGGCGACCGCGCGCTGGTCGAGACGCTGCGCCAGGTCTCGCGGCCCTACATCTTCACCAACGCCATGGCCCCCGCGCTGGCCGTGGCGGCGCTGGCGGCGATCCGCATCGCACGACGGCGTCCCGACCTGCGGGAACGCCTGGCCGCCAACACCGCCTGGCTCCGCCGGGCGTTGCGCGACCTCGGCTACGAGGTGCCGCCGGGGGAGCATCCGATCATCCCCGTGATGCTGCGCGGCGGCACGCTGGCCCGCGACGTGGCGGCGGCGCTCCGCCGCGAGGGCGTGCTCGCCTTCGCGCTCTCCCACCCGGTCGTCCCGGCCGGCGAGGAGCGGATCAGGGTGCAGGTCTCGGCCGCGCACACCGCCGGCCAGCTCGAACGGGCGGCGGCCGCCTTCGGCCGGGCGCGTGCCGTCCTGGCCGGCTCATGAGCAGCGCCGAGGGGCTGCGGGCGCCGACCAGCGCCGACGGCCGGGAGCTGGCGGGCCGGGTCGCGATCGTGACCGGCGGGGCCCGCGGCATGGGCCTGGCCGCGGCACACGCGCTGGCCCGCCGCGGCGCGACCGTGGCGGTGTTCGACCTGGCCGCGCCCGGCCCGGGAGAGCTGGCGGCGACGCTGGCCGTGCCGGCGGACCGCGTCCGGTCGCTCGCGGTGGACGTCACGGACGGCGACCAGGTCGAGCGGGCGTTCGCCGCCCTGCTGGCGGAGCTGTCGCGGCTGGACATCCTGGTCAACGCCGCGGGCGTCGCACCGCCGACCCCGTTCGAGGAGATCACCCGGGCCGAGTGGAACCAGGTGCTGGCGGTCAACGTGCTCGGGACGGTCCTGTGCTGCCAGCAGGCGCTTCCCGCGATGCGCGCCCGGAGCTGGGGCCGCATCGTCAACTTCTCCTCCACCGCCGGCAAGACCATCAGCACCGCGGGCGGCGCCCATTACACGACGGCGAAACACGGCGTCCTCGGGCTCACCCGGCACCTGGCGAAGGACTACGGGCCCGACGGGATCACGGTGAACGCCGTCTGCCCGGGACTCATCGACACCCCGATGGCCCGCGCGCTGCTGCCCGGAGAGGCGCTCGAACGCGCCACCCGGTCGTTCCCGGTGCCCCGCGTCGGGCAGCCCTGGGAGGTCGCCGAGCTCGTCGCCTTCCTCGCCTCGGACCGCGCGGCGTACATCACCGGGGCGGCCATCGACATCAACGGCGGCGACCTGATCGTCTGACGCGGCGCCGCCGAACACCCGCAACCAGCACCCCACGAGAAGGTGAGCTTTCTGTGAGCACAGGGACAGTCAGGATGATCCGGCACCGGATCGACGGCCGCGAGACCGCCGGCCGGTCGAGCCGCACCGCCCCGGTATGGGACCCCGCGACCGGCGCGCATCAGGCCGACGTGCTGCTGGCCGAGCCCGCCGACGTCGACGCCGCGGTACGGGCCGCGCGTGCCGCCCTGCCGGGCTGGGCCGACACCTCGGTCATGCGGCGCTCGCGCTTGATGTTCGCCTTCCGCGAGCTGGTCGACAAGCACCTCGACGACCTCGCGCGGCTGGTCTCCGCCGAGCACGGCAAGGTCCTCGACGACGCCAGAGGCGAGCTCGTCCGCGGCCTGGAGGTGATCGACTTCGCCTGCGGGATCCCGCACCTGCTCAAGGGCGAGTACTCCGACCAGGTCTCGACCGACGTCGACCTGTTCTCGTTCCGGCAGCCGCTCGGCGTCTGCGCCGGGATCACGCCGTTCAACTTTCCCGCCATGGTCCCGCTGTGGATGCATCCGATCGCGATCGCGACCGGCAACACGTTCGTGCTCAAGCCCTCCGAACGCGACCCGTCGGCGGCCAACCTCATCGCCGATCTCTACGCCGAAGCCGGTCTGCCCGACGGCGTCTTCAACGTCGTCCACGGCGACAAGGTCGCGGTCGACGCGATCCTCGACCACCCGGACATCGACGGCGTGTCGTTCGTCGGCTCGACGCCGGTCGCGCGGTACGTGTACGAGCGCGCGACCGCTGGGGGCAAGCGCGTCCAGGCGCTCGGCGGCGCCAAGAACCACGCCGTCGTGCTGCCCGACGCCGACCTCGACCACGCCGCCGAGCATCTGGTCGCGGCCGGGTACGGCTCGGCGGGCCAGCGCTGCATGGCGATCTCGGTCGCCGTCGCGGTCGGCGACGTGGCCGAGCCGCTCGTCGAGCTGATGCGCGAGAAGGCGCAGGCGATCAAGGTCGGACCGGGGCTGGAGTCCGGGTCCGAGATGGGGCCGGTCGTGTCGGCGGAGGCGCTGGAACGGATCAGGGGCTACATCGACTCCGGCGTCGCCGCGGGCGCCGAGCTCGTCGTCGACGGGCGCGAGCTCGACCTCGGGGGCGACGGCTTCTTCGTCGGGCCGACGCTGTTCGATCACGTCAGGCCCGAGATGGACGTCTACCGCGACGAGATCTTCGGCCCGGTGCTCGTCGTCGTGCGGGTCGGCTCGCTCGAAGAGGCGATCGACCTGATCAACGGCAACAACCTGGCCAACGGCACGGCGATCTTCACCAGGGGCGGCCACGCGGCGCGCCTCTTCCAGCGCTCCGTGCAGGTCGGGATGATCGGCGTCAACGTGCCCATCCCGGTGCCCATGGCGTTCCAC
>NZ_JBSFGJ010000248.1:0-14364 GCF_053596515.1 Nonomuraea sp. NPDC001684 | reverse complement strand
CCCTGAGCGTCGGCTCCTGGACCACCCGGCGGCGGCGGGTGCCGCCGTCGGCCGCGGCCGCGATGAGCCGCACCGCGGCCCTGACGATGCCGTCGATGTCCCAGTCGACGGTGGTCAGGCCGGGGGTGAGCAGCCCCGACATGGGATGGTCGTCGTAGCCCATGACCGACACGTCGCCCGGGATGGACAGGCCCAGCTCCTTGGCCGCGGCGTAGACGCCGTAGGCGATGGAGTCGGCGAAGCAGAAGACCGCGCTCGGCCTGGACGTGGAGAGGATCTCGTGGGCCGCCGAGGTGGACGCCGCCAGGTCGTGGGGGGCCGTGACGACCTCGATGTCGAGCCCCAGCCGGTCGGCCTCGGCCAGGACGTGCACGTCGGCCGGACGGTCGGGGGTGCTGGCCTGGGTGGGCGTGAGCACGGCGATCCGGCGGTGACCGAGGCCGGCCAGGTGTTCCAGGGCCAGCGTGACGCCCCGGCGGTTGTCGAAGACGACCTCGCCGGCCGTGCCCGCCAGCGAGTCGCCGATCGCGACGACGGGCAGCGACTCGCACAGCTCGGCCCAGAACGGCGCGGCCGGGTCGACCGGCTGCACGATCATGCCGTCGACGCGCTGGTCGCGGAGCTGCTGGGCGAGCACGCGCTCGCGGTCGGGGTCGCCGACCGCGTCAAGGATCAGGGCATAGCGGTCTTTCTCCCGCAGGCCCCTGCTGATGCCGACCGCCAGCGACTGCTGCCACAGGTCTTCGAGCGAGCCGCAGAGCAGGCCGATCATGCCCGTGCGGCCGCTGGCCAGAGCCCTGGCGATGGGGTCGGCCTCGTAGCCGAGCTCGGCGGCGGCGGCGCGCACGCGCTCCATGGTCTCCTCCGAGACCTGCATGCCGCGCAGCGCATAGGAGACGGCCGCCGGAGACAGGCCGGTCGCGCGGGCCACTTCCCGAATCGTCGCTCTCTTCCGCGGCATCCCGCCAGCCTATTGCCTGCCACCGACAGAAGCCGGACTCCCGCACGGGCTCGCGGGCTTCTTCTGGGACCGCCCTCGACGTGCGAACCGTTGACAAATAGGGCAGTGAAGCGGTTCACTGAACCGTATCACTGAAACGGTTCACCTGATTGATTTCGCAGTACAGTTCGTTTACCTGTAATCTCAGTAGGAAATAGAGGGAGGTGTGATCGTGAGCATCGACGTGCACCAGCACCTGTGGACGGGTTCGTTCGTCGCCGCGCTGCGCGCTCGCACCGTCCCGCCCCGGCTCGACGGCTGGACGCTGCTGCTCGACGGCGAGCCGCCGTACGAGGTGAACCCGGCCGACCACGAGCACCGGGACACGGCGGGGCTCGACCTGGCGCTGGTGTCGATGTCGAGCCCGCTGGGCGTGGAGTTCCTGCCGCCGGAGGAGGCGTGGCCGCTGATCGACGCCTACCACGAGGGCGCGCTCGGGCTGGGCGAGCCGTTCGGGGTGTGGGCGGCGACCTGTCACAGCGAGCCCGATCCGGAGCGGCTGGCCAAGGACCTCGACCGGGGGCTGGCCGGGCTGCAGATCCCGGCCACCGCCGTACCCGACGACCGGCTGCTCGACGTGCTCACCGAGCGGGACCTGCCGCTGTTCGTGCATCCCGGGCCCGCCGCCGTGCCGCCGCCGCCAGGAACGCCGCCGTGGTGGCCGGCGCTGGTGCCGTACGTGCAGCAGATGCACGCGGCCTGGCACCACTTCCACGCCGTGGTCCGGCCCCGGCATCCTCGGCTGCGGGTGTGCTTCGCGCTGCTGGCGGGGCTGGCGCCGCTGCACTCCGAACGGCTCATCGCCCGTGGCGGCACCGGGCGCGGCCTGGTCGATCCCGGCTTCTACGTGGAGACGTCCTCGTACGGGCCGCGCGCCATCGACGCGATCGTCCGCGAGCTGGGCGTGGACGTCGTCGTCAACGGCTCCGACGCGCCGTACGCCACGGCCCCCGACCCCGGCCTCGGCACCGCCGCCCACCACGCCATCCACTCCACCAACCCCCGCCGCCTCCTGGGCCTCCCCCCACCATGACCCCGCGAGGGAGCGCCCCCGCCCGGCCCCCCAGCCCGCCTCACGCAGTGAGGCCATTAAACGCGCGAGGGAGCGCCGGTGTCTGGAGGAGCGGCGGGAGCGCAGCGACCAGAGCGGAGGAAGACGCCGGCATACAGGCGACCGAGCCGCCTCACGCAGTGAGGCAATCAGATAGAGCGCCCGCCTCACGGAGTGAGGCAATTAGATAGAGAAAGGAGACTCGTACGTGAACGACATCCAGATCCAGGGCGGGGGCGTGTGTGCCGGGCTGCCGGAGCGCACGCTCGACCGGCGTGAGCTGCGCGACCTGGTCGACGAGCTGGCCGCCAACCCGCAGGAGTGGCGTGACATGGTCGACTTCCCAGCCGACGGCGGACGGCATTACGCCTCCCTGTACCGGGACGCCTATGTGGACGTCTGGGTGCTGTGCTGGCGTCCTGAGGACGACACGGGCTGGCACGACCACGACATCTCCTCGGGCGCGGTGCACGTCGTGCAGGGGGCGTTGCAGGAGTGCAATCCGCGCATCGGCGGCGAGCACCTGGAGACCGTGGTGCCGGCCGGTCAGTCGTTCTCGTTCGGGCCCGACCACATCCACCGGCTCGGCGGCGCGGAGGGCGAGAGCGTCTCGATCCACGCGTACTCGCCGCCGTTGTGGCGGCTCGGCCAGTACTCCATCGACGACAGCGGCGTCATGCGCCGGGTGTCGGTGAGCTACGCCGACGAGCTGCGTCCTATGGACGAGCCGGTGGCTGTGGCCTGAGCACGCAGCAGCTCCCGCACGCCTCGACGTCGGGCAGGGTGATCCACAGGCAGCACGTCCTGCGGAAGTAACCGCCGTCGGCGGGCTCGATCAGCCCGTCGACCGGGCTGCCGAGCTCGGCGAGCAGGGCCATGTAGTCGCCCTTGACGATGCAGGTCAGCGGATGGGCGAACGCCTCGGCGGTCGAGCCCCACAAGGTGCGCTCGCCGACCTTGGCGAGCGCGCTGATGGCCTTGACCAGCGGCTGCTGCGCCTCGGCCAGCGACTCGCGGATGGGTTCGACGCCCGTGCCCCAGCTCACGCGGCTGGCGGCGATCGTCACGCCGGCGTCGGAGACCTTGAAGTAGGTGTCGGCCAGCCGCATGACGGGGATGCGGCCGTCGAGGGCCCAGCCGAGCGCCATGGGCAGGCTGTGCCAGTAGCCGAAGGTCTTCCAGAACAGCGCCGCGCCGACGTGCCGGGGCGCGTTCCAGCGTGTCGCCGTCTGCTCGACCAGGCCCGCCAACAGCGTGTACGGCTCCCGCACCAGGTCGGCGGCGGCCGTCCAGCTCTCGTCGGGGTCGATGACGAGCTCTGGCTCGACCCCGATGACACCGCCCCGGCCGTCGGCCAGACGCTGGAGAGCCTCGGTCAGCACGCTGCGGATCCCTTCTACAGGTTAGCCTTACCTAAGGTAGCAGGGCGTCCGGCGAACCATCCAGCCACCAGCTGGGCCCCGAGGACCCCGAGGCCGACCGTCAGCGGCACGGTCCAGCCGCCCGAGACCTCTCTCAGGTAGCCGAACAGCAGCGGGCCCAGGGCGGCCACGACGTACCCCACCGACTGGGCCACGGCCGACAGCGCGGTCACGCCGGCCGGATCGGCCGGGCGCAGGGCGATGATCAGCAGCGCCAGCGCGAACGAGGCCCCCTGGCCGATGCCGAGCACGATCATCCACAACCACGGCACGGTGGCCGGGGCCAGCAGCACGCCGAGGTAGCCGAGCGCGGTCAGCACGCCGGCGCCCACCACGTACGGCACCTGCGAGGCCCGGCGGCCGGCCAGCACCGGCACCGCGAGCGAGGTCGCGACCTGGACCAGGTTCGTCAGGCTGAGCAGGTAGCCGGCCTGGTCGGCGGGCAGGCCGGCGTCGAGGAAGATGGTCGGCAGCCAGGCCAGCATGACGTAGAAGGTGAGCGACTGCAGGCCCATGAGCGCGGTCACGTACCAGGTGACGCGGCTGCGCAGGACGGCGCCGAACGGCCGTGGGCCGCCCTGCTCGGCGGGCCCGCCCCGGACCGCCTGCGGCAGCCAGAGCAGGGCCGCGAGCACGGCGGGCACGGCGAGCAGCGCCGAGACGCCGCGCCAGTCGAAGCCGGTGGCCCGCTCCAGCGGGATCACCAGGGCCGAGGCCCCGGCCGCGCCGGCCACCACGGCCGCGACATAGACGCCGGTGAGCAGGTTGACGCGCTCGGGGAAGTGCTGCTTGACGATGCCGGGCATGGAGACGTTCATGACGGCGATGGCGGTCGCGGCCAGCGCCGAGCCCAGGTAGAGCATGGGAACGCCGTCGAGCCCGCGCAGGCACTCGCCCGCCGCGACCACGAGCAGGCCGGCCAGCAGCGTCCGGTCCAGGCCGATGCGCCGCGCGAGCAGCGGGGCCACCGGGCCGAACACGCCCAGGCAGACCACCATGACGGTGGTGATCGCGCCGCCGCCCGACGGCGACAGCCCCAGGTCTTTCATGATCTCGTCGAGCAGCGGTGACAGGCCCGCGATGGCGGGCCTCAGGTTGAGCGCGGCCAGCACGAACCCGGCCACCAGCAAGGCGTGTCGCAACGGCATAGGGCACCTACTCTGGCACAGGCGTCTGACAACGTTGTCCGCCCGGGTGCGGTAGGACATGATCCATGCGTGAGACCGACGATGAAGGACGTCGCGGCGGCGGCGGGCGTGGCGCTCAAGACCGTCTCGCGCGTGGTCAACGGCGAGCCCGGCGTCCATCCGGCCACCGCCGAGCGAGTGCGGGCGGCCATCGACCGGCTGGGCTACAGCCGTAACGAGAGCGCCCGGGTCCTGCGCACGGGCATGACCGCCACCATCGGGCTGGTCATCGAGGACGTCGCCGACCCCTTCTACGCCGGTCTCAGCCGGGCCGTCGAGGACGTCGTCATCGACCACGGCTGCCTGCTGCTCAGCGGGTCCTCGGGCGAGGAGCCGGGCCGGGAGCGCGAGCTGGTCGAGACGTTCTGCGCGCGCCGGGTGGACGGGCTGATCGTCGTCCCGGCCGGTGACGACCACGCCTACCTGCGGGGCGAGCTGGAGGCCGGCACGCCCGTGGTGTTCGCCGACCGGCCGCCCGAGCCGGGGATCGAGGTGGACACCGTGCTCGCCGACAACGCGGGCGGGGCCGAGCAGGCCGTCCGGCACCTGCTCACGCACGGGCACCACAGGATCGCGTTCCTGGGCGACGATCCGGCGATCTACACCGCGGCGCGGCGGCTGGCGGGTTACCGGCGGGCGCTCGGCGGGCTGTTCGACCCGCGCCTGGTGGCGATGCGCCCGCCGTCGCTCGACGACGTACGGGCCGACCTGCGGCGCATGCTCGCCCTGGACGCGCCGCCGACCGCGCTGTTCACCGGGAACGGGCGGCTCACGGTGACCGCGTTGCGGGCCCTGGAGGGGCGGCCGCTGGCGCTGGTGGGGTTCGACGACTTCGAGCTGGCCGACCTGCTGCGGCCGGGGGTGAGCGTGGTGGCGCAGGATCCGGCCTGGATGGGCCGGGTGGCCGCCGAGCTGCTGTTCCGCCGCCTGCGCGGTGACGGCGGGCCGCCGGAGCACGTCGAGCTGCCCGTACGTCTCATCCCGCGGGGCTCCGGCGAGCTTCCGGCGACGTGACCGCACCGGACGCCCCGCCCGCACCGGAGGAACTGACGGCACCAGGGGGACTGTCGGTGCCGGCGGAACCGGCGGCGCCGGAGGGCTTGGCAGGGCGCAGGGGCCCAAGCAGGGCCAACGCGACCAGAACACCGGCCGCGCCCGCCGCGACGATCGCGCCCCCCGGCCCGATCGTCTCGCCCAGCACGCCGACCAGCGCCGCCCCGGCCGCCTGCCCCGTCATCAGCCCCGCCGACTGCAGCCCGAACGCCTGCCCGCGCCCCTCCTCGGGCACCGCGTCCACGAACCGCCGCTGCAACCCGAGCTGGTACGACAGCCCCGCGGCCGCGCACGCGGCCAGCACCGCGGCCCACCCCACGCCGGGCCCGAGCGCGAACCCCAGCCACGGCAGCCCGAGCAGCACGGCGAGCGGCGCCGACAGCCGCTCCCGCAGCGGCGGCGCGGCGAACCTGCCCACGGTGAACTCCCCCACCGCCATCCCGGCCGCCGCCGCGGCGAGCACCACGCCCGCCCGCCCCTCTCCGCCCAGGTACGGCACGATCATGGCCTCCGCCCCGGCCAGGCACATCGTCGGCAGCCATCCGGCCAGCAGCAGCCCGCGCACCCGCCGGTCGGCCAGCAGCGACCGGTTCACCCGCAGCGTCTGCCGCACGGCCCCCGTCCCGCCACTCCCCGCGGCGGCGCGGGCGGGACGGTCGGGCAGGCCGAACCGCAGGACCACCGCGCCGAGTGCCGACAGCGCGGCGGTGGCGGCCAGCGCGCCCGGCGCCCCGGCGAAGGCCAGGAACGCGCCTCCGGCCGCGAGCCCGCCGACCTGGGAGGCCGCCGAGGTGACCCCGATCACCGACCGGCCGAGCACGAACGCGTCCCCCGGCAGGACGTCCGGCAGCGCCGCCGACCTGGCCGCCCCGAACACCGGCGAGAACAGCCCGCTGACCAGCACGAGCGCCAGCATCCCCCACACCGGCAGCCCGGCGTAGGCGAGCAGCAGGCACACCGCCGCCCTGACCAGCTCGCCGGTCACCATCAGCGCCCGGGGCCGCAGCCGGTCGGCCAGCGACAGCAGGAACATCCCGCCCACGATGTACGGCAGCCACCCCGCCATGTACGCCGCCGCCGACAATCCCGGGGAGCCCGTCCGCGCGTACACCAGCACGGACAGGGCCAGCATCTTGATCGATTCCCCGGTGACCAGCAGCGCGAAGCTGCCGAACAGCACCCGGAACTCCTTGACCGCGAACACGTCGCCGTACGTCGCCGCTCTCACATCCCCGATGCTGCTGAACCGGCGCCCGGCCCGGCCATGGTTTCGGATATAACCGAAAGGTGGCACTGAAGATCCAGGTGACCCCGCAGGACCTGGTGGCCAGCAGGTTCGCGATCTCGCCGCTGATCGAGACCATGCACGCCCACTGGACGCTCGACGGCAGGAACGAGCCCGGCGTGCACCGGCGGTGGGTGGAGCGCTGGCGCGGCCCGTACCTCGACCTGGTGCGACGGCATCCGGCGCTGCGCGCGCTGGCGGCGATCAGCGGCAACAAGGGCCATGCGAACGTCGACTTCATCGCCCCGCCGCCGGCCGGGATGAGCGTGCCGTTCGAGACCGAGCTGGCCTCCATGCGCCGGACCCCGGTCGCCCAGGCGCACGAGGAGATCGCCCGGGTTCTGGCCGCGCTGCCGCCGGTGCCGGAGCCGATCCGGGACCTGCTGTTCTCGCCGCGGGTGGTGGAGGTGCTGGCCGACGCGTACGAGGCACTGTGGCGGGAGATCATCTCGGTCGGCTGGCCGCGACTCCACACGATCCTCGAACGCGACGTGATCCAGCGGGCCGGACGCCTGGCCGCCTACGGCTGGGCCGCCGCCCTGGACGACCTGAGCGACCAGGTGCGCTGGCGTCCCGACGGGCACATCGAGGTGCGCCTGCACACCCGCCTCGGCTCGCACGTGCTGGGCGGCGGGGGCCTGCTGTTCGTGCCGACCGCCTTCGCCGGCTCGGTCGGCGTGTACCTGGAGGCGGCCTGGCCCAACGCGCTGGTCTACCCGGCCCGCGGCACGGGCGCCGCGGTCGGCGTGCCGGACGGCGACCTGGCGCTGCTGATCGGCCGCACCAGGGCGCGCCTGCTCACCGAGCTGGCCGTGCCCGCGACGACCACCCACCTGGCCGCCCTGCTCGGCCAGAGCCTCGGCGCGACCGGCGGGCACCTGGCCGTCCTGCGCAGGACGGGCCTGGTCGTCGGCACCCGCACCGGCCGTTCCGTGCTGTACGCCCGTACGCCGCTGGGCGACGCGCTGGCCGGCCGGTCACCGGCGTAGCGGGCCGCCCGGGTCAGCCCTTCAGCGCGCCCGCCATCAGGCCGCGCATGAAGAACCGGCCGAGCAGCACGTAGATCAGCATGGTCGGGATCGAGGCCAGGATGGCCGCGGCCATCTGCTGGCTGTAGGGGGTGGCCTGGGCCCCGGCGATGTTGTTGAGCATGACGGTGGTCGGCCAGCTCTGCGGGCCGGTGATGAAGACGGCGAACAGGAAGTCGTTCCACAGGGAGGTGAACTGCCAGATGATCACCACCGCGATCGCGGGCCACGACACCGGCAGCACGACCGACCAGTACGCGCGCAGCATCCCCGCGCCGTCCACCCGCGAGGCCTCGATCAGCTCGTCGGGGATCGTGACGTAGTAGTTGCGGAAGATCAGCGTGCAGATCGGGATGCCGTACACGACGTGCGCGAGCACCAGGCCCGGGATGCCGCCGTAGAAGACGCCCTGCAGCCCGGTCTGCTCGTTCAGCCAGACCATGAGCTTGACCAGCGGGATCATCACGCCCTGGTAGGGGATGAACATGCCGAACAGGAACAGCGTGAACAGCACGTCCGCGCCGGGGAAGCGCCATTTGGACAGCACGTAGCCGTTCATCGACCCGAACGCGCACGACAGCAGCGAGCCGGGGACGGCCAACAGCACGCTGTTCCACAGGCCGGGGGCCAGCTTCTCCCAGGCCACCCGCCACGCCTCGGTGGTCCACGTCCTGGGCAGGTTCCACGCCTGGCCGGGGTCGGCCTCGGTGAGCGGCTTGAAGCTGGTGGCCAGCAGCACGTAGATCGGGACGAGGACGACGACCACCAGGGCGAGCAGCAGGCAGAACCGCACGATCCCGAACCCGGTCCTGCGCCGGGCCGCGACGGCCGTCATGGCCTGCGCTCCTTGCGCACCGACCAGATCAGGTACGGGATCACGAAGACCGCCACGCTGAGCACGATGTACGAGGCGATCGTGGCCCCCTTCGCCGGGTCGTGCGAGTCGTAGACCGCCACCCACATGAACACCGCGGGCACGTCGGTGATGATCTGCTTGCCGGACACCGCCACGATGAGGTCGAAGACCTTGAGCGAGATGTGTCCCAGGATGATCAGCGCCGACAGGGTGACCGGCCTCAGCATGGGCAGCACCACGTGCCGGTAGACGCCCCACTCGCCGGCGCCGTCCACCCGCGCCGCCTCGCGCAGCTCCTCGGGGACGCCGCGGAAGCCCGCCAGGAACAACGCCATGACATATCCGGACATCTGCCAGATCGCTGGGAGCGCCATCGCGGCCATCCCCCAGTCCGGATCCCTGAACCACTGCCACTGCGGCAGCCCGATCGCGTCGAACAGCCGGTTCAGGCCGACCGCCCGCTCACCCGTCCCCGAGTTCATCAGCCACCGCCACACGATGCCGGTCGCGACGAACGACACGGCCATCGGGAACAGGTAGATCGCCCGGAACGTGCCCTCCCCCCAGATCCCCTTCTCCATGAGGAACGCCAGGAACCAGCCCAGCACCAGCGCCCCCGCCACGAACGCGATCGTGAACACGATCGCGTGGTCGACCGACAGACGCCAGCGCGCCTGGTCCCAGATGTCGACGAAGTTCTTCAGCCCCACGAACGTGCCCTCGGACACCTCATCGTGCTGGTCCGTCATGGCCAGGCGGAAGTTCCAGCCCAGCATGCCGTACACGAACACGCCGATCGCCACGATCGACGGCGCGACGAGGAGGAGTCCGGGCAGCCAGGTGCGTGCCCGCCTCACAACCGTTTCCCTTCGCGCGGGTACGGCGGGAGCCTCCCGCCGTACCCGCATGCGTCACTGAGCGTTGGCCTTGGCCGCGTCGGCCAGGCCCTGTTGCAGGCCCTTGACGTCCTTGCTGCCGATGAACAGCCCGACCGCCTCGTTGATCGAGGCCAGCCACGGCTGGCTCACCGAGACGCCGTGCTGGATGGAGCCGGCCAGCTTGTCGCCCGACCAGTCCTTCAGCGCGTCGGCCAGGTAGTCGGTGTAGAGCGACTGGTCGGCGTCCTTGCGGGCGGGGATGGAGCCCTTCTTGGGGTTGAAGGCGTCCTGGCCCTCCTTGCTCGCCGCGACCTTCAGCCAGGCGACGGCCCCGTCCCGGTTCTTGGCGCCCTTGGGCAGCGTGAAGCTGTCCGACAGCCACATGTAGGTGCCCTCGGTGCCGGGCGCGGGCGCCCAGTCGAAGTCCGTCTTGGACGTCTTGCCGAGGCCGCCCTCCGGCGGGTTGTGGAAGTAGCCGTAGGCCCAGTCGCCCATGATGTTGAACGCCGCCTCGCCGTCGGCCACCTGCTTGGCGGCGGGCTGCCAGTCGTCCTGCGGGTCGCCCGCGTACGACATGATCTTGGCGTAGTTCTCCAGCGCCTTCGTCATCTGCGGGCCGCTCCAGTCGGCGCCCGGCTTGAACAGCGCGTTGTAGGCGTCGGTGCCGAGCGAGCCGAGCAGCACGTTCTCCAGCAGGTGGGTGGCGGTCCACTCCGAGCCGACGGAGATCGGGATCTTGCCCTTGGCCTTGACCTTCTCCAGGTCGGCGATGAACTCCTGGATCGTCTTGGGCGCGGCCGCGATGCCGGCGTCCTTGAGCACCTTGGGGTTGAACCACAGGACGTTGGACCGGTGGATGTTGACCGGCACCGAGTAGATCTTGCCCTCGACGCTGATCTGCTCGACGAGCTGGGCGGGGAAGACGTCCTTGAGCTTCAGCTCGTCGTACAGGAACGTCAGGTCCTCCAGGTTGCCCGCCTTGATGTAGCCCTGCAACTCGGCGCCGGCGTGCCCCTGGAACGTGTCGGGCGGCGTGCCGGCCTGCAACTTCGACTGCAACAACGCCTTGGCCTTGTCACCCGAGCCACCCGCCACGGCGGCGTCGAAGAACGTGTAGTTCGGGTTCTTGTCCTCGAATATCTTCTTCATCGCCGCGAGGCCGTCGGCCTCACCGGGGCCCGTCCACCAGGAGAAGACCTCCACCTGCTGCTTGCCGCCGCTCGACGAACCCGGCTCAGGAGTCTGGCCGCCGCTGCCTCCGCCGCAGCCCGCCAGGCCCAGAACGCCCGCCATCGTGATCGAGACGGCCGCTAACCACCGTCGCATCGCACACCATTCCCTTCGCGATCCCCCGAAGTTGGTGACCTTTGACAACGTTGTCAACAACGGCTATCAACCCACTTCGCGCGCGCCGACGTCAAGGGCGGGGCAGGTAACAGGTCCGCATACTCAGCCCACGCGCTCCAGCGCGCCGGCCGGCCCGGTGAGCACGGTGACGCCCGCGTCGTAGCCGGATCCGGGCAGGTCACCGGGGCCCGCGGCCACGACCAGCGCGCCCTTGGACACGGCCAGGCCGACCAGGGCGGGCAGGTCGGCGCCGGCGCCGGGCGGCCACGTGCACAGCACGACGTCGGACTCCCTCAGTCCGACGGGCACGTCGAGCTCGGCCATCCTGGCCAGCAGGTCGGCATGGGTGAGCCGGGCGCCGCCGGGCAGCGCCAGCGCGTCCTGGCGCTTGGCGTCGAGGGCGGGCAGCGCGGTGGGCTCCAGCACCAGCAGGCCGCGGAAGTCGATCGTGTCGAGCGCCGGGCCGAGCGAGACCACCTGGCGCACGCGGGAGCCGTCGGCCGCCGCGATCGCCGTCTCCGCCAGGTCGGGGGTGGTGATCAGCATGCGGGCGTCGCACTCGCGCAGCAGCGCCGCCACCTCCTCGACGCCGAGCCCCGGGCCTATCGGCGCGGCCACCCCGCCCGCCGCCAGCACGGTGTGCAGGGCCACCGTCTGGGTGCCGGTCGTGGGGACGTGCACCCCCACCACCTGGTCGCGGCGCGCTCCCCTGCGCACCAGCCCGGACGCCGCCCTGGTCACCTCGGTCACCAGGCTGCGGTAGCCGTAGACGTGGCCGCCGCGCAGATCGATGAGCGCCGGCCGCTCGCCCCGCTCGTAGGCCCGGCGGAACACCTCGTGGATCACGGTGCCGGAGGACGAGGCGGACGGCGTCATGCCCGTCAACGTACGGTCGCCCGCGCGCCGGCCGCATCCACCGATCTATGTAGAGCGGTGTGCATTTCCCCAGCCCAGGGCCGAGGTGGGCGGGCCCGAGCCCTGCGCGACTCGAGCCCGCTGTCACGCGCCCTGGAACCGGGCCCCCACCCCTCCGAGAAGGCCCGGCTCCGTCGGGACGCGTGACGTCCCTCGGTCGATCGGCCGCCGCGGCCCCCGGCGCGAGGACGGGAAGCGCGGGGCGCGGTCGATCACACGCAGAACGGTAGGCGTTCGGACCGGGGCGGCACATGCGCTGACATGGCCATTCGACGATGTAAGCGGCGGGCGGCGGCGATGTGTAGAGAACCCGCCGGGATCAGCGTGCGCCGATCACCCATGCGGCAATCTGTGTACGTGTGGAGAAGCCCAGCTTGCCGAGGATGTTGGCGACGTGCCGCGCGGCGGTGGCCGGGCTGATCACCAGTTCGTCGGCGATGGCCCGGTTGCTCAGCCCGCGGGCGACCAGCTCGGCGATCTCGCGTTCCCTGGCCGTCAGCCTGCTGTCCTGGGCCGCCGGGGCGACCGGCGCGGCCGGCAGCTCGGGCAACGGGCCGCCGAGCGCGCACGAGACCGCCTGGTCGGCCGTCATCGCCAGGCCCTCGGCCCACAGCAGCGCCACCACGGCCTCCCCCAGCCGGTCGCGGACGGGGGCCAGCAGCTCTTCGGTGCGGGCGTCGGGGCGGCGGTCGCGCAGCCCCAGGGAGGCGGCGGCCAGCAGGACCGCGCGCCGGTCGTCGCCCTCGGCCGCCACCAGGCGCGCCCAGGCCGCCAGCCGCCGGGCGATGCTGTCACGCAGGCCCGCGTCGCGGCTGAGCACCAGCGCCTCGGTGAGCCGCGCGCGGGCCTCGGTCAGGTCGCCCTCCTCCAGCGCGACGCGGCCGAGCCCGGCCAGGCAGCTCACGATCTGCTGCCGGGCGTCGATGTGCCGCAGCAGGCGCAGGCCGGCCTCGTAGTGCCGCCGGGCGGCCGGCCGGTCGCCGGTGCGCCGGGCGATCTGGGCCAGGCCGACGTGCCCGTAGGACTGGCCGAGGTGGTTGTCCAGCCGTTCGCTCAGCGACAGGACCTCCTCGAACGCGCGCCGCGCCTCGTGCAGGCGGCCGGCCCGCAGGCCGAAGTCGGCCCGGGTGCCCTGGGCCAGCGACTCCAGGATCGGGTCGCCGCGCCGCCGCGCCGCCTCCAGGGCCGGGGTCAGGGACTCCTGGTCGCCGGTCGCCTGGGCCAGCATGATCAGGCCCACGGCCTCGCCGTAGGCGTCCTGGGCGTCGACGCACAGCGCCAGCCCGATCTGTACGCACCGCGCCGCGAGCCCCGTCTCGCCGGCCGCGAGCGCCAGCTCACCGCGCAGGATCATCGCCTGCCCGCGTAAGCCCTCGGGCACGTCGGGGGCGTCGAGCGCGAGCAGCCGGTCGAGCCGCTCGGCGATGTCCAGCCGCCGCCCGCTGGCCATGAGCAGGTAGCGCACGTCGGTCAGCAGTTGCAGGGCGGTCTGCGGCGACCCGCTCGCCACGGCCCAGTCGCAGGCCGCGCCCACCTCGGCCTTGAGCCCGTCGAACAGGTTGACGTAGCGCTCGACCACGGGCCACGACGTGCGCGCGCCCGGCGCGAGGACGTCCTTGAACCGCCCGGCCAGCCCGGCGAGCGCGGCCAGGTGCGCGCGGCGCAGCGCCGCCTCCTCGCCGGACTCCGCGAGCCGCTCCAGCGCGTATTCGCGGACGGTCTCCAGCAGCCGGTAGCGGGCCTGGCCGGCGACCTCGCCGTCGAGCACGACCAGCGACTTGTCCACCAGGTCGCACAGGCGCGGCAGCACGTCCTCCTCGGGCAGGCCGGAGCCGGCGCACACCGCTTCGGCCAGGTCGAGCGTCCAGCAGGAGCGGAAGGCCGCCACGCGGCGCAGCAGCAGGCGCTCCTGCGGGCTGAGCAGCCGGTAGCTCCAGTCGACGGCGGCACGCAGCGTACGGTGCCTGGCGTGGGCCGTACGGGCGCCGCCCGCCAGCACCCTGAACCGGTCGTCGAGCCGCTCGACGAGCTGCCTGACCGACAACACCCGCACCATGGCGGCGGCCAGCTCGATCGCCAGCGGCAGCCCGTCGAGCGCCTGGCACAGCTCGATCGCCAGCGGCAGCGTCTCCTCGGTCAGCTCGAAGCCAGGACGCGCGGCGGTGGCCCTGGTCACGAACAGGCGCACGGCCTCGCTCTCCTCGCCGACGAGCGAGAGCGGCGGCACCCGCCAGACCGTCTCGCCCGGGCTGGGCGGCGGCGGGCTGCCGTTCCTCGACTACGTCTACGTCAACGAGGTCCAGGGCCGCAGCGAGTACGGGCAGCTCGCCCTCGGCACGTTCA
>NZ_JBSFGJ010000247.1:0-14446 GCF_053596515.1 Nonomuraea sp. NPDC001684 | reverse complement strand
CACGGCGGTGGCGATCCCGTCCGGGGAGCTGCCCGACCTGGGCGAGGCGCCGTGCGACTGTCCGGGCTGCACCCCGCTGCCCGCCGCCCGGCTGGCCTCGGAGGAGGAGCTGACCGAGGCGCTGCGGACCGTTCCGAAGCTGGCCGGCGGCCCCCCACCGGGCGACGGCGAGCCGCTGGACGCCTGGGCCCAGACCGTGGCCCGGCTGCTGGAGGACGACACCGGCGGCGAGATCACCGGCCACGCCGAGCTCGACGAGGGCCTCTACGACCTGTTCGACATGCTCTACCGCCTCCAGACGCCGGTGCCGCTCCAGGTCGTCGCCGACTACCTGGAGGAGGTCTCGGGCGAGGGCGGCATCGACGTGGCCGGTGCGCTCGACCGGCTGGCCGGGTGGGGCATGGTCCGCCTCGACGGCGAGGCGGCCGAGCTGACGCCGCTGGCGGTCTGGGGGCTGCGCGAGCACTACCTCTCGCTCGGCCTCGACGCCCCGGTCGCCCCCGACCTGGGCGAGGCCGACGCGCGCGGCCTCATCGAGGGGCTGCTCGAAGGGCTGCCGGCCGAGCTGGCCGAGCAGGACATCTCCCGCTGGCTGTCCGGCCGCGCGCCGGGCGAGGCCGCGGCCGAGCTGCTGACCGCCGCCTCCGGCGCGCCCGCCGTGGCCCGCGGCATCGCGATCACCATCGTCGACCGGCTGGGCGCCGAGGCCGAGCCGCAGGTGCGCGACCACCTCGACGACCAGGAGTTGCGCCCGCACGTCATACACTGGCTGGCCGCACGTGGTCTCGGCGCGCCGCCGCTCACCCAGGACGAGCTGCTCTGGGTCAGCGTCGACATGCTCGCCCTGGCGATGCCCGCCGCGCGGGAGGATCCGGAGATCTTCGCCGAGAACATGGCGGCGTCCGGTCCGCCGGCCCATCTGATCGAGGAGATGTGGCGGGTCGACCACCCCGACGTCGTCGAGGTTCTGGAGCTGCTCGGACGCTCCATCCCCGACGACACGGTGGCCAAGGCGGCGCGCAAGGCGGCGTTCAAGGCGCGCTCCCGGGCCATCCGTTGAGTACGTCCTTGTGACTGCTGTGCAGTAAGTTTCCTGGGTGGCAAACAATGTCTTCGACCTCGCCGAGCTGCGCAAGCTGATCGATGAGCAGGCCGCCGTGCCTCCACGGCCACCTGAGGAGACCTCCGTGGAGCACGAGGCGCTGACCTTCCCGCCCGTCCTGCTGGCGAGCGACGCCGAGCTGGCCCGCGCGGTGCCCGCAGTGCCGCTCGTCGCCGACGCCATCCGCCTGACCGCCTGGACGGGCAGCCGCGAGGTGGGCGCCGACGGCATGCTGAGCGAGTCCGACGCCAGGGCCGCCGCGGAAGAGCTGGGGCTCCAGGAGTCGCGGCTGCGGCTCATCTGGATCGTCGCGGTCAACACCGGCCTGCTGCGCATCCTCGGCGGCCGGGCCTCCCGCGGCCCGCTGTCGATGCAGCTCACCGTCGAGGCCACGCTGGAGTTCTGGGACGGCGTGGTGATGGACGTCCTCGACCGCGCCGACGAGGGCCTGACCGGCTCCTCCGTGGTCGACGACCACCTGGCCGAGATGCTGGCCACGATCTACTCGGTGCGCTCCGGCGTCGCCGTGGGCAACCTGGCCAGGGGCATCCTGCAGTCGCACGAGGTCGCCTGCGCGCCCGGTCCGGTCGAGATGCGCAGGCTGGCCGCCGCGCTGCCGGCCGAGCTGCTGGAGGCGGTCTCGCTGCTGGCGTACTGCGGGCTGGTGGAGCAGACCGAGGCCGGGCGCACGGCGCTCACCCCGCTCGGGGTCTGGGCCGTCCGGCGCGACCTGCTGCGCGAGGGCCACGACGCGCCCACCGCCGCCGAGGTGCAGGTCTTCGCCGACCTGTCGGCCGCCGAGCTGGTCGAGGCGCTGGTGAAGGGCACCGCCACGCAGAGCGCCGTGGCGGGCTGGCTGGAGCGGCGGCCCCCCGAGGCGGCCGCCCGCGAGCTGATCGAGATCGCCGCCTCCGGCACCGCCGGGCAGCGCGGCGCGGTCGGCGCGATCCTGGAGGAGCTGGGCCCCGAGGCCGAGCAGCCCGTGCGGCAGGCGCTCGACCACCCGCTCATGCGCCGCTACGCCGCCTCCTGGCTGCACATCCGCGACCTGGAGGCCCCGCCGCTCAGCCCCGAGGACCACACCTGGATCGCGGTCGACAACCTCGCCGCGCTCATGCACCTGTCCGGTCCGGCCGCGGGCCGCCTCGACATGCCCGAGCCGGGCGAAGACCTGATCAAGCTCGTCGGCCAGATGCCCGCGGTCGGCCACCCCGACACGCTGGCCGTGCTCGACATGCTCGCCGGCTCCCACGACGACCGGGCGGTGGCCAAGGCGGCGCGCAAGGCCGCGATGAAGGCCCGCTCCCTGCGCCACGACCGGCCGCCGGCCCACCGCCGGTAAACTGGGCTGATCCACGTTCGAGAACAGGAGTGAGCCCCTTGGCGATCCAGTCGATCCGGCTGTTCGGAGATCCGGTGCTGCGCACCCCGGCGGCCCCGGTCGTCGACTTCGACAAGGAGCTCCGCAAGCTGGTCAAGGACCTCACCGACACGATGATGGACGCCCCGGGCGCGGGCCTGGCGGCCCCGCAGATCGGCGTCGGCCTGCGGGTGTTCACCTACTACGTCGACGACCAGCTCGGCCACCTCATCAACCCCGACCTCGACCTGTCGGCCGACCTCGACGAGGAGGGCGAGGAGGGCTGCCTGTCCTTCCCCGGCCTGTCCTACCCGACGCCGCGCGCCGTCCGCGCCGTGGCCAAGGGCTTCGACATGCACGGCGAGCCGGTCACGCTGGAGGGCACCGACCTGATGGCCCGCTGCTTCCAGCACGAGACCGACCACCTCGACGGCATCCTGTTCATCGACCGCATGGACCCCAAACAGCGCAAGCTGGCCATGAAGGCGATCCGCGAGGCCGAGTGGAGCGGCCTGTCCGCCCCCGTGATCAAGATGTCGCCGCACGCCACCGGCGGAAGGGCGCTCTGACGATGCGGCTGGTCTTCGCGGGCACACCCGAGACGGCGCTGCCGTCGCTGCGCATGCTGATCGACTCGCCGCGGCACGAGGTCGTGGCCGTCATCTCCCGTCCCGACGCCCAGTCAGGGCGGGGGCGCAAGGTCCACCCCTCGCCGGTGGCCGAGCTCGCGGAGGAGGCCGGCATCGAGGTGCTGCGCCCGGCCAAGGTCGGCGACCCCGCCTTCCTCGACACGCTGCGCGCGCTGGAGCCCGACTGCTGCCCGGTGGTGGCCTACGGCGCGCTGTTGCCGCAGTCGGCCCTCGACGTGCCCCGCCACGGCTGGATCAACCTGCACTTCTCGGTCCTGCCGGCCTGGCGCGGCGCGGCGCCCGTCCAGCACGCGGTGCTGCACGGCGACGAGATCACCGGCGCCACGACGTTCCAGATCGTCAAGGAGCTCGACGCGGGCCCGGTCTACGGCGTCGTC
Organism: Nonomuraea sp. NPDC001684; assembly: GCF_053596515.1. Classification (NCBI taxonomy): domain Bacteria; kingdom Bacillati; phylum Actinomycetota; class Actinomycetes; order Streptosporangiales; family Streptosporangiaceae; genus Nonomuraea; species Nonomuraea sp. NPDC001684. The sequence goes on along the minus strand of NZ_JBSFGJ010000247.1, from coordinate 10,957 downwards.
ACCGAGGAGATCCTGACCCACGACACCAGCGGCTCCCTCCTCGAACGTCTGTCGGTCTCCGGCGCCGGCCTGCTGGCCGCCACGCTCGACGGCGTCGAGGACGGCGCGCTGGAGGCCCGTCCCCAGCCGCTCGACGGCGTGACGATCGCGCCCAAGATCAACGTCGCCGACGCGCGGGTCGACTGGACCAAGCCCGCCATGCGGGTCGACCGCCTGATCCGCGCCTGCACCCCCGGCCCGGGGGCGTGGAGCGAGTTCAGGGGCCAGCGGGTGAAGCTCGGCCCGGCCAAGGTCGCCGTCCAGGCCGACCGGCTCGCGCCCGGCCGGATCCTGGCCACGAAGAGCCACGTGCTCGTCGGCACCGCCACCGACCCGGTCGAGCTGGGCGAGGTGCAGCCGCAGGGCAAGCGGGCGATGGGGGCGGTCGAGTGGGCGCGCGGCGTCCGGCTTGCGAGTGACGATGCCTTCGCGTGAACCCCGCCGGTCGCCGGCCGGCTCCACGGGCACCAGGCCCCGCGGAGCGAACCGCCCGCGCCGCCCCGCCCGCGACCATGCCCGCAACGCCGCCTTCGACCTCCTGCGGGCCGTCGACGAGCGCGACGCCTACGCCAACCTGCTCCTGCCGCGCCTGCTGCGCGAGCGCGACATCCGCGGGCGCGACGCGGCGCTGGCCACCGAGCTGGCCTACGGCACGCTGCGCGGCCTCGGCACCTACGACGCGATCATCGAGATGTGCAGCGACCGGGCGCCCGACCCGGCCGTGCGCGACGCCCTGCGGCTGGGGGCCCACCAGCTCCTGCGCATGCGCGTCCCGCCGCACGCCGCCGTCGGCACCACCGTCGATCTCGTACGCCTGCGCATCGGCCAGGGCGCGGCCAAGTTCGTCAACGCGGTGCTGCGCAAGATCGGCTCACGCGAGCTGGAGGACTGGATCCCCATCGTCGCGCCCGACTCCGACCAGGACCCGGTCGGCCATCTGGCCGTCGCCTACGGGCATCCCCGGTGGATCGTCTCGGCCTTCCGCGACGCGCTGGGCGGCGGCGGGGAGCTGGCCGACCTGCTCGACGCCGACAACGTCCGGCCGCTGGTGACGCTGGTCGCCCGGCCGGGGCGCAGCTCGGTGGCCGAGCTGGCCGAGTCCGGCGCTGATCCCGGCCGTTACTCGCCGTACGCGGCTTACCTGAGCGAGGGCGACCCCGGGCAGATCGAGGCCGTGGCCGAGACCCGCGCGGCCGTCCAGGACGAAGCCAGCCAGCTCGTGGCGCTCGCCCTGACCCGCGTGCCGCTCGACGGCGAGGACGAGCTCTGGCTCGACATGTGCGCCGGGCCGGGCGGCAAGGCGGGCCTGCTCGACGCCGTCGCCACGTACGGCGACCTCGCGGGCCTCGACGGCGAGCGCCGTCCGGGCGACGGCGACGCGGCGAGCGGCGGCGGTGCGGCGAGTAACGGCGGTGCGGCGGGCGGCGGCCCTGTGGCGTTCCCCGGTGGGGCGCGGGTGCTGGCCGCCGACGTGCAGTACCACCGGGCGCGGCTGGTCTGGCAGACCACCAGGACCGCCTCGGTCGTCACCGCCGACGGCACCGAACCCGCCTGGCGGCCCGGGGTGTTCGACCGGGTCATGCTCGACGCCCCCTGCACGGGGCTGGGCGCGCTGCGGCGGCGTCCGGAGGCCCGGTGGCGGCGCGACCCGGCCAGCATCGCCGAGCTGGGCGCGTTGCAACGGCGGCTCCTCGGCACGGCCCTCGACGCCGTGCGCCCCGGTGGGGTGGTGGCGTACGTGACCTGCTCGCCGCACCTGGCCGAGACGCGCGTCGTGGTCGGCGACGTCATGGGCCGCAGGGGTGACGTGGAGCAGCTCGACGCGCGCGACTACCTGCCGGAGGTCGACGGGCTCGGCGACGGCCCGTACGCGCAGTTCTGGCCCCACCGCCATGGCACCGACGCCATGTTCCTGGCCCTCCTCCGCAAACGCCCCTGACCCCGCCCGCCCCTCGCCCGCGAGCTGGGCGTCTGCGTGCTGGACTCCCGCGTGCCGGGCGCCCACGCGTTGGGTGCCTGTCCGCTCCTCTCCCGTCCCTTGCCCGTGTGGTGGCGGGTTGGCGTGGTGGGAGGGGGCGTCGAGGGGGAGCGGGGGGTTCAATAGACTGGCGCATCATGGCCGTACAGATCTCGCCCAGCATCCTCGCCGCCGACTTCGCGCGGCTGGCCGACGAGGCCGCCGCCGTGCCGAACGCCGACTGGCTGCACGTGGATGTCATGGACTACCACTTCGTGCCCAATCTCACCCTCGGGCTGCCCGTGGTGGAGTCCCTGCGCAAAGCCACCCAGACGCCTCTCGACTGCCACCTCATGATCGCCGACCCCGACCGCTGGGCCCCCCAGTACGCCGAGGCCGGAGCGGGCAGCGTGACCATCCATGCGGAGGCGTCCAAGGCGCCGGTGCGGACGTTGCGCGAGATCCGGTCGCTCGGCGCCAGGGCGGGGCTCGCGCTCAACCCGGCCACGGCGGTGGAGCCGTTCGAAGGGCTGTTCGGGGAGATCGACATGCTGCTGCTGATGACGGTCGAGCCCGGCTTCGGGGGGCAGAAGTTCCTCGACATGGTGCTGCCGAAGGTGCGGGCGGCGCGGGCGATGATCGAGCGGCACGGCGGGTCGGTCTGGCTGCAGGTCGACGGTGGTGTGACGGCCGAGACGATCGAACGCTGCGCGGAGGCGGGCGCCGACGTGTTCGTGGCCGGCAGCGCCGTCTACGGGGCCGCCGACCCGGTGGCCGCCATCGACGCCCTCCGCGCCGCCGCCACCCGCTGACCCTCCCTCGGCACTCGCCCAAGGTTCCCCGGCACTCGCCTGACGTTCCCGGGCACTCGCCGGCCGTTCCCGCCACCCGCTGACCCTTCCCCGTTCACCGCTGCCCCCTTCCCGCCACGGGCGTGCCCCGCGCGCTCCCGTGGCCCCTTCGCCCCTCCACAAGGTGTGGTCGGCGGCAGGGGTGTGCGGCTCCTTCGCCTCATCACGAGGCGTGCGCCGCACTGGGTGGAACCTCGCGAGGCCCGTCAGGCACCCCCGCGGCCTCTCCACGAGGCGCGCACCACAGTCCTGCCGCCGCGCCTCGGTCCACTGGGGCGCGCGCCCTCTGGGGCACGCGCTCACTGAAGCTGCGGGCCAGAGGAGTTGCATGCCCACTGGGGTGCAGGCTCACCAGGGGTGCAGGCCCGCTCAGGGTGCAGGTCCGCTCGTGCGAGGTCCGCTCGGAGGGTAGGTCCGCCCAGGGTGGAGGGCTCAGGGGAGTGCAGACGCTCTGGGGGCTCACCAGGGGTGCCGGTCCGTTGTGGGCGCAGGTTCGCTCGGGGTGAAGGCCCGCTCGGGGTGCGGATCCGCTCGGGGGCGGGCCAGGGGAGTGCAGGCCCACTTGGGGGTTGAGGTCCGCTCGGGGCGAGCCCATCCGGGGTGCGGGGCTCTCTGAGGGGTGTGGGTCTGCTGGATGTACGGGGGCCGCTGGGGGCGGGGTTGGGTGGCGGGGCCGGTCTCGTGCCGAGGGGCGGAGGGGGCCGGGAGCCGCAGTGGTGAGCGGAGCGTGAGCGTGGGGGGATCGTCCCGGGGACGCCTTCGGGGCGGGCGGCAGCGTGCCCTCGGACCGACCCACCTCGGCCACCCGCCTGAGATCAATAGCCGCGACATCGCGAAATATCAATCCCCAGCCTATTGATCAGTATGACGTGCGTCACTTCGGGATTGGGTTATTTTTTGTCAGGATTCTGTGACATACGCCGATCCGATAGCGCGCGTTACCGATCTTGGTAGAGCGCGTTTCCCCAGGTCAACTCCCCTGTAGGGCGATGATCGACGACGAGCCGCCACCGTGCTTAGTGACCCTACCGTTATGTCGAACTATTGCTGACTGTGATGTTTGGCTAGATATCCTGCGTTTTGATCGCCGTTCCGCGTCATGACTTTTCGCGGCGTAAGACGGTCTTTTTCCATTGCGGGGGTCTTCTCCTACCGGGGTTTCCGGGCCCTCGTTCAGTGCGAACGGAGGGTAATGGGCAAGTACCTGCTCCGCAGGTTGGCGATCAATCTGATCTTGGTCGCGATCGCGGCCAGCTTGGCTTACATGCTCGCCGCGACGACCATGAACCCCCGCGGCGCGTATGAAGGCCGCCAGCCTCCCGTCGCCGAGGAAGTCATCGACGCCACCCTCGACAGCTACAACCTCAATGACAAGACGCCCGTCCTGGAGCGCTACGCGACCTGGGCCAAGGGCGTCGTCACGGGTGACTTCGGCAAGACCTGGAACGGCGGTTCGGTCAACGACGAGATGGGCCGGCGGATCTTCGTCAGCCTCCGGCTGCTGCTGGTGGGCACGATCCTCGGGTTCGTCTTCGGAGTGGCGCTCGGCGCCCTGTCGGCGATCAAGCAATACCGGGTGACCGACCGGGTGATCGGCGTCGGCTCGTTCGTGATCATGGCGATTCCGGTGTTCGTGCTGGCCACGCTGCTGGCGATCAGCGCCTACAACCTCAACCGCGGGCTCGGCTTCACGCTGATCGAGTTCACCGGCGAATACAACCCCAAGCTGTCCGGCTGGGACCAGTTCACCAACCGGCTGAACCACCTGATCCTGCCGACCATCTCGCTCAGCCTGGGCTCGATCGCCTTCTACAGCCGCATCCAGCGCAACATGATGCTGGACGTGCTCGGCCAGGACTTCGTCCGTACCGCGATGGCCAAGGGCCTGCGGCGCAGGACCGCCCTGATCAAGCACGCGCTGCGCACCGCGCTGATCCCCGCGGCCACGTACTTCGCCTTCGCCTTCGGCACGATGCTCACCGGCGCCACCTTCACCGAGAAGATCTTCGCCTGGAACGGCATGGGCGCCTGGCTGGTCGACTCGATCAACCAGAACGACGTGAACTCGGTGGCCGCGGTCAGCATGTTCGCCTCCGTCTGCGTCCTGTTCGCCGGCTTCCTGTCGGACCTGCTGGTGGCGGCCCTCGACCCTCGAGTGCGGGTGAGCTAAGTGCGTTCCAAGGTTGTTCTCGGGCGGATGCTGCGCAACCGGCAGGCCCGCTACGGCTTCATCGCCCTCGTGCTGCTGGTGGCGCTGGCCTACATCGGCCCCCTGTTCGGCGCCTACGACTGGACGGACAAGGACTTCCTCGCCTTCCTGTCGGCGCCGTCGTCCGACCACTGGTGGGGCACCACCACGATCGGCCAGGACATGTACGCCGTCACCCTGCGCGGCATGCAGAAGTCGATCATCATCGGCCTGCTCGTGGCGCTCATCTCGACCGGCCTGGCCGCCGTGGTCGGCGCCTTCGCCGGGTACTTCGGCGGCTGGGTGGACCGCGTCCTCATGTGGGGCGTGGACCTGCTCCTCGTCCTGCCCAGCTTCCTGATCATCGCGATCGCCTCGCCGCGCCTGCGCGGCGCCTCCTGGCTCTGGTTCGTGGTCCTGCTGGCGGCGTTCGCCTGGATGATCACCTCCAGGGTGGTGCGCAGCATGACGCTCTCGCTCCGTGAGCGCGAGTACGTGCAGGCGGCCGTCTACATGGGCATCCCCCGCTGGAAGATCATTTTCCGGCACATCGTGCCGAACCTGTCCTCCTTGCTGATCATCGACGCCACCCTCAACGTGAGTGGCGCGGTCATCGGCGAGGCCGCGCTGTCCTTCTTCGGCTTCGGCATCCAGCCACCCGACGTCTCGCTCGGCACGCTGATCGCCGAGGGCTCCCGCAACGCCACCGGCTACCCCTGGCTGTTCGCCTTCCCCGCCGGGCTCCTGGTGCTGCTGGTCCTGAGCATCAACCTCATCGGAGACGGCCTGCGCGACGCACTCGACCCGGGGAGCAACTCATGAGCATCCTGGAGGTTCAAGACCTCACCGTGACGTTCCCGGGCGGCATCGAGGCCGTGCGCGGCGTCAGCTACGAGGTGGCCCGCGGCGAGGTCCTGGGCATCGTGGGCGAGTCCGGTTCGGGCAAGTCCGTCACGTCCCTGGCGATCATGGGCCTGCTGCCGCGCGCCGCCCAGATCAGCGGCTCGGTCAAGCTCCACGGCCAGGAGCTGATCGGGATGAAGGAAGACGACCTGGTCAAGGTCCGCGGCAAGTCGATGAGCATGATCTTCCAGGATCCGCTGTCGGCCTTCACGCCCGTCTACACGATCGGCGACCAGATCTCCGAGGCGCTGCGCGTCCACCAGAAGCTGGGCAAGGACAAGGCCGCCAAGCGCGCCGTCGAACTGCTCGACCTGGTCGGCATCCCGCACCCGGACGTGCGGGCCAAGGCGTTCCCGCACGAGTTCTCCGGCGGCATGCGCCAGCGCGCGATGATCGCGATGGCCATCGCCAACGACCCCGACCTGCTGATCTGCGACGAGCCGACCACCGCGCTCGACGTGACCATCCAGGCCCAGGTGCTGGAGGTGCTCAAGACCGCCCAGCGCGAGACGGGCGCCGGCATCGTCATGATCACGCACGACCTGGGCGTCGTCGCGGGCATGGCCGACCGGGTGCTGGTCATGTACGCCGGCAAGCCGGTCGAGCAGGGCAACGTCGACGACATCTACTACCGGCCGCGGATGCCGTACACGATGGGACTGCTCGCCTCGATCCCCAGGATCGACGGCGAGGAGGGGCCGCTGGTGCCGATCGAGGGCAACCCGCCCTCCCCGGCGGCGCTGCCGCCGGGCTGCCCGTTCGCGCCGCGCTGCCCGATGAAGATCGACTCGTGCGACGACGAGGAGCCCCCGCTCACCGACGTCGGCGGCGGCAGGCACGTCGCCTGCATCCGCTCCCGCGAGATCGAGTACAAGGGCCTGACCGGCACGGACGTGTTCCCGGTCCCGGTCATCCCGGTCAGCGAGGTGGTCCGCGTGCCGCGCGAGCAGCGCGCGACCGTGCTGGAGCTGGACAACCTCATCCGGCACTACCCGCTGATGAAGGGCGCGGTGTTCAAGCGCCGCGTCGGCACCGTGCACGCCGTGGACGGCATCAGCTTCGACATCGCCGAGGGCGAGACGCTGGCCCTGGTCGGCGAGTCGGGCTGCGGCAAGACCACGACCCTGCAGCAGATCATGCAGCTCGCCCCGCCGCAGAGCGGCCGGATCGTCGTGCTCGGCCAGGACAGCGCCAAGCTCGGCCCGTCCGGGCGCAAGGCGCTCAGGGGCGACCTGCAGATCGTCTTCCAGGACCCGATGGCGGCGCTCGACCCGCGCATGCCGGTCGGCGACATCATCGCCGAGCCGCTGCGCGCCCACGGGCGCAAGAACGTCAAGCAGCGGGTCGCCGAGCTGCTCGAACTGGTGGGGCTGGCGCCCGAGTACGCCGAGCGCTACCCGCAGAGCTTCTCCGGCGGCCAGCGCCAGCGCATCGGCATCGCCCGCGCCCTGGCCCTGGAGCCCAAGCTGCTCGTCCTGGACGAGCCGGTCTCGGCACTGGACGTGTCCATCCAGGCCGGCGTGATCAACCTGCTGGACGAGCTGAAGAACACCCTGGGGCTGTCGTACCTGTTCGTGGCGCACGACCTGGCCGTGGTCCGGCATCTGGCCGACCGCGTCGCGGTCATGTACCTCGGCAGGATCGCCGAGATCGGCACGGTCGAGGAGGTCTACGACCGCCCCGCGCACCCCTACACGCAGGCGCTGCTGTCAGCGATCCCGCTGCCCGACCCCGAGATGGAGCGCACGCGCAAGCGGATCCTGCTCGAAGGCGACCTGCCCAGCCCGGCCGACCCGCCATCGGGTTGCCGGTTCCGCACGCGCTGCCCCAAGTTCGCCCTCCTCACCGAGGCCGAACGCCGGCGCTGCGTGGACGAAGAGCCCTCGGTTGCCCGGCTCGCGACCGCCGTGGACCACGGCGCCGCCTGCCACTACGCGGAGGAAGTCGAGGTCATCACGGCCTCGGACGATCAGGAGGAAAAGTGAAGGTTCGTTACCGGGCGGCGGCGGGAATCGCCGTCCTCGCCATGGCCGCGGCGGCTTGTGGCGGTGGTGGCGGCGAGGCCAAGAAGCCGAGCGCCGAGCAGTCGCAGCAGGCTCAGCAGCAGATGTCGCAGACCCCTGGCATCGCGATCAACCCCGTCCCGTACGAGCAGGTCAAGGACGGCGGCACGCTCACCCTCTCGGTCGGCCAGTGGCCGAGCCAGTGGAACGGCAACCACATCGACGGCAACCAGCGCGACACGGCGGACATGCTGGACTCGCTGATGCCGCAGCTGATGATCGCCGACGCCGAGGCCAACTTCAAGGCGAACCCCGACTACCTCACCGACGTCAAGATGGACCTGTCGTCGGGCAAGCAGGTCGTCACCTACACGCTGAACGAGAAGGCCCAGTGGTCGGACGGCACGCCGATCACCTGGAAGGACCTCGAGGCGGCGTGGAAGGCCAACAGCGGCAAGGACAAGAAGTTCAAGCCGGCCTCCACCGACGGCTGGGACCGCATCGAGTCGGTCACCAAGGGTGACAGCGACAAGGTCGCCGTCGTGACGTACGGCAAGAACTACCCCGAGTGGATGGGGCAGTTCTCCCGCTCGCCGCACCTGTACCCGGCCTCCCACATGGAGACCCCGGAGAAGTACGAGAAGGACTACCTGCAGAAGATCCCGGTCACCGCCGGGCCCTTCAAGGTCGAGAGCATCAACGAGGGCACCAAGACCCTGACCGTGGTGCGCGACGACAAGTGGTGGGGCCGCAAGGCCAAGCTCGACAAGGTCATCTTCCGTACCATCGAGACGCCCGCCGCGCAGGTCAACGCCTTCGCCAACGGTGAGCTCGACGCGGTGGAGATCCCGCCGGGCAGCCCGGCCGACCTCAAGCGCGCCAAGGAGGTCCCGAACGTCGACGTCCGCAAGGCGCTCAGCCCGAACTGGCGGCACATCACCGTCAACAACCAGAGCGAGTTCCTGAAGGACAAGTCGGTCCGCCAGGCCGTCGCGTACGCGATCAACCGTGACGTGATCACGCAGTCCGACCTCAAGGACATGGACTGGCCGCTGCAGACGCTGGGCAACCACGTCTTCATGAACAACCACAAGGCGTACGTCGACAACTCCGGCGAACTGGGCAAGTACAACCTGCCCAAGGCCAAGGAGCTGCTCGACGCGGCCGGCTGGAAGCAGGAGGGCGACGTCCGCAAGAAGGACGGCAAGGAGTTCTCGCTGAACTTCGTCGTCCCGGCGGGCCTGCCGTACGCCAAGACCGAGGGCGAGCTCACCCAGGCCATGCTCAAGGAGGCCGGGATCAAGCTGACGATCCGCCCGGTCCCCGATGACAAGTTCTTCACCGACTTCATCATCAAGGGCGACTTCGACCTGGTGCCGTTCTCCTGGATCGGCACGCCGCTGCCCCTCGGCGGCCTGCCGCAGATCTACAAGACCGGCTCCGAGTCGAACTTCCCCAAGGGCAGCGACCCGGCGCTGGACGCCGCGATCGACGCCGCGGTCAGCGAGATGGACCCGACCAAGGCCTACGAGCTGGCCAACGCGGCCGACAAGCTGATCTGGGACCAGGTGCACACCATCCCGCTGTACCAGCGTCCTGACATCCAGGCCACCAAGAAGACGCTGGCCAACTACGGCGCCTTCGGCTACCAGGCCGCCGACTACACGGCGATCGGCTTCACCGGCTGATCTCCGTAGCCTCGACGAAAGCCCCCGGCCGGTTCCCGGCCGGGGGTTTTTGGCATGGTTTGTCGCCCCACTGGGTAACTGTTCACTTATGGACGACGACTATGGGATCTTCGGCCCCGAGTCGGTGACCTGGCGGGTGATGGGGGAGCCGATCCAGCTCGTCGGCGGCTTCCGCGCGCTGCTGATGCAGGGGCTGCACCCCAGGGCGATGCGCGGCGTGCTGCAGAACTCGGCGCTGCTCGATCCGGCGGAGGCGTGGTCGCGCTTCCTGCGGACCAGCGAGTTCGTCCGGGTGCGCACGTACGGCACGCGCGCGGAGGTGGAGCGGGCCGGCCGCCGGGTGCGCAAGATCCACGCCACGCTGACCGCCCGCGACCCCGACACCGGCGAGACCTACCACCTCGACGACCCCGAGGCGCTGCGCTGGGTGCACGTCGGCGAGGTCGACTCCTACCTGACGGTGGCCCGCCGCGCTGGCGTGCGGCTGTCCGACGCCGACGCCGACCGGTTCGTCGCCGAGTGGCGGCGCGCCGCCGAGGTCGTGGGCCTGGACGGGGACGACGTGCCAGGCTCGGTGGCCGAGCTGCGCGCCTACATCGACGGACGGCGTCCGGGGCTGCGGCTGGTGCCCGAGGCGGCCCATCCGCTGCGGCTGTCGCTGCACACGCCGCTGCCCGGCGCGCTGTCCGCGCTGCGGCCCGCCGTGCCCGCGCTGACCGTGCTGGCCCTGGCCACGCTGCCGCGCTGGGCCCGCCGCCTGTACGGCCTGCCCGCCACGCCGGTCGGCGACCTGTGGGCCTCGGCCACGCTGCGCGCCCTGCACACCGGCATCGGCCTGGTCCCCGCGCAGGTCCGCTACGCGCCCTCGGCCCGCCGGGCGCGCAAGCTGATGGCTGCCTGAGCGAGCGCTTGTTCAAATAGCACGGGGGCGGTCGCGCTTTCCGTAATCGGCATGGCAAACTGGTACAAGAAGAGAGCTAGCGTGCTCCGGGGTCGGTGAAAGTCCGAACCGGCGGTTACAGTCCGCGACCCGGCCGATGCCATCGGCCGGTTGACCTGGTGAAATTCCAGGACCGACGGTTAAAGTCCGGATGGGAGGAAGCGCGCGAGGTGTCCGGCGTCCCAGCCGGGCTCCTGACGTGGTGCCGTGCCGGCACCCGAAAACCCCCCGGGGCCCGCCGTGGCTTGAAGCTACTGGCGAGTAGGAGACCCGGGTGGACATCTCAGCCGCCGACGCCGCGCACATGGCGCGCGCCGTCGAGCTGGCTCGGCTCCCCCATCACCCGCCAGGTCACCGACTCGGGGCCGAAGATCCCATAGTCGTCGTC
>NZ_JBSFGJ010000246.1:0-14483 GCF_053596515.1 Nonomuraea sp. NPDC001684 | reverse complement strand
GCCGGATTTGACACAGGAAGGCTTCCGTCACTGATCGACCCCGCGCCGCCTCACCCGCACTCCCCACCGCTCGCGCAGCTTCTCCACGCCTGCCCAGTACACGACGACGCCCGGGATCGTGAAGACCGCCGATCCCCATCCCTGCTGCAGGAACACGTTGACGATCGCCAGCAGCAACGGCGGGCCCAGCACGCCCCACGTCCGCCACTCCGAGCCCAGGACCCAGCACGCCAGACGGTGCAGCCGGAACCATCGGGGACGCAGCGGCTCCTTCAGGGCCGCCCGGAGCCGCCACACCCCGCGCAGTTGCCGCAGCGCGTACCGGGACTGCCCGGCGGGGGTGGCTCCCGCCCGCGCGAGATCGTGGAGCTCGGCGTGGAACTCCTCGGCGTACCGGGCTCTGTGGGCGGGTGGCAGCAACCGGAGTTCGACGTCGATGAGCTTCTCCGCAGGGCCTGCGGCGGTGACCGCCCGCGCCGCGGCGACGCCGGTCGCGGTGTTCCGCGGCGGTGGGCCCGCCGGGTCCTGCGCGGAGAACGTGGCCGCCTGGTCGGCGAGCCGCCGGTGCAGCCCCGCCCCGAGGGCCCACGCGCCGGGGAAGCCGCCGAGCAGGGCGCGGGCCGTCTCGTAGGCGGGCGCCAGGTCGCGGACGACGGCGGTCTCGACGGCCCGGAACAGGCGGTGGACGACGAGCAGGTCCTCGCGCAGGCGGGCGTCGAGGGAGCGGGCGAGGACGAGCAGGCCCTCCAACTCGGTCAGCGGCGCTTCGACCTGCGCGAGTCCGGCGCTCGCCGCCTCCAGGCGGTGGCCGATCCGCCGGGTCTCGCGTAACGCCTCGCCGGACAGGCCGCGCCTGGCCGGTGCCAAGGTGTTCACGCCACACCGCCGGAGGGCCGCAGCCGCAGGGCGGCGCGCTTGGCGGCGGAGCGGTCGAGCGCCTGCCTGGCCAGCTGGGCGCCGTCGGGGGTGAAGCGGTAGTAGCGGCGGCGCGGACGGCCCTCCTCGCGCGGATCCAGTTCCTCCCAGCTCGACTCCAGCCAGTCGAAGCCTTCCAGCCGGGCCAGGATCGGATGGATGGTGCCGCTGGGCAGCCCGGCCGCCGCGCAGATCTCCAGGCCGTACATGGCGCGGGTGGGGTCTTCGAGCAGGGCGCGGAGCACGAGCATGGTCGGCATGGTCATGCGGGGGAGGCTTCCCATGGTCTAACTCTACCTAGGGGTGTCGCAGGCCGCCAGATCCCTCGACGTCGCCCTTCGCCGAGCCGGTGCAGGTCCGGCCCGGCGGTGTGACGCTCGTCCCGCTAGGCCCGGGGCCCGGCCGGCCCGGTGGCCTCGACGGGCGTGGTGGCCTCGTCGGGTTCGGGGGCGGGGCGGGGCGGCCGGACGTACGTGCCGTTGCGGCGGGCCACCAGTTCGTCCAGCAGCTCGTCCCACTTCTGGCCCACCGCGTGCACGTCGTACGTGCGCGCCGTCTCCAGCGCGGCCGCCGCCAGCGACCGGCGCAGCGGCTCGTCCTCGATGACGCGCATGATGGAGGCCGCCAGGTTGGCGTTGGTACGCGGCTTGACCAGCAGCCCGTCCACCTCGTCGGTGATCATCTCCTTGGGCCCGTGCGGGCTGTTGAAGCTGACGATGGCCAGCCCCTTGGCCATGGCCTCCAGGATCGTCATCGGGAAGCCCTCGTGCCGCGAGCTGAGCACGAAGATCGACGCCTTCTCCAGCTCGGCCCCCACGTCGCTGGTCGGCCCCGGCAGCTCCACCTTGCCCTCAAGCCCGGCCTCGACGATCTGCGCCGCCAGGTTGTCCTCCTGCGGCCCGGCGCCGAAGATGCGCAGCTTCCAGTCGGGGTGCGCGGCGGCGACGGTCTCCCACGCGGTGATCAGCCGGTGGAAGCCCTTGAGCCGGGTCATCCGGCCCACGGCGACGACGACCTTGGCGTCCAGCCTGGACACCTCGCCGCTCATCGGCGGGACGGCGTTGGGGATGCGCGCCAGCTTCTTCGGCTTCTTCGGCAGCGTGCTGCGGTAGTCGCGCAGGTCGGCCTTGGTGAGGGTGACCAGGGCGTCCATCCGCCGGTACCGCCACTTGATCAGCTTCTGCATCGGCTCGGCCTGGGTGCGCAGGGCCACATGCTCCTGCCCGATGGTGATCACGCCCGGCTGCGCCAACTGCGCCATGGCCAGGTTGAGCCCGGGACGGGTGGCCATCAGCACGCCGCTGTCGAGCGAGCGGATGTAGCGGGCCAGCTTGTAGTCGGTCCACAGGGTGAAGCGGTGGTAGGCCGTCTCCTCCGGCGGGATCAGCTTGCTGGGGAACTTCGACAACATCGCCCGCAGCGGATCGGGGCTGGGCTTGAGCCGGTCGTCGAGGAAGCGGAAGCGCACCCGCGGGTCGATCGGGAAGAACGGCTCCTCGGCCTCCTTCAGGATGCTGACGATCTCGACGTCGTGCTTCTCGGCCAGGTAGCCGGCCAGGTTGAACACCGTCCTGATCGTGCCGCCCATGCCGTTGGCGTGCAGGAGCAGGATCCTGATGCGGTCGGTCGACGGCGGCGGCGCGTTGCGTGCCTTGCGGCGGTTGTACCCCCGGTACAACCGGACCATCGCCGACTTCCCCCTGCGTGCCAGTGCGCGCACCTGGACGATCCCCCTTGTGCTCGGTTGCATTCGCATGCGCGCGGAGCCGGTCGTCAGGCCGCGCGCGAGCGGAGTGCACATGTCATCCCCTGTGCGCTTTCCCCGCCTATGATCTTTAGACGCCCAAGAGGTTCCTAAGGTTGCATACCTGGCCGATGCGACGGATCCGGCGTATGCGGCGAATGCTCGGCAAGCAGGCCAAGGGCGACGTCGATGGCCCGCTCCAGCTGCGTGTCCACGCCTTTGGCGTAGTCCTGCGGGGTGATGTCCACCTCGATGTCGGGATCCGTGCCGTAGTTCTCCACCTGCCAGCCGACGTCGTCGAAGGCGAAGGAGAACTCCGGCTGCGTGGTCACGGTCCCGTCGGCGAGCCGGTGGCGCGGCCAGATGCCGATCACCCCGCCCCAGGTGCGCTTGCCGACCAGCGGGCCCAGCTTGAGCAGCTTGAAGGTGTGGCTGAAGATGTCGCCGTCCGAGCCCGCCCACTCGTTGGTGATGGCCACCAGCGGCCCGCGCGGCGACTCCGGCGGGTACGGCTCCGGGTCCCCCCACCGCGGGTAGTCGTAGCCGAGCCGCCGCCTGGCCAGCTTCTCCAGCAGCAGCGCCGAGACGTGCCCGCCGCCGTTGAAGCGCACGTCCACGATGAGGGCGTGCCGGTCGTACTCGGCCAGGAAGCCCCGGTGGAACTCGCCGAACCCCTCGGTGCCCATGTCGGGGACGTGCAGGTAGCCGATGCGCCCGCCGGAACGCTCGTGGCACTCGGCGCGGTTGAGGTTCACCCAGTCGCGATAACGGGCCGGCTGCTCGTCGGCCAGCGCGCGCACGGTCACCGTGAACACCCGCTCCTCGCGCCGCAGGGTCAGCTCCACCTCCTCGCCGGCCTGGTTGACCAGCCGCTCGTTCGGGGTGGCCGCGCGGCCGATGGGCGCGCCGTTGATGGCCAGCACCGCGTCCCCCGGCCGCACGTCGAGCCCCAGCCGGTTCAGCGGCGAGGTGGCCTCGGGGTCCCAGGGGTCGCCGGTGACGATCGCGCGCACGCGGTAGACGCCGTCGCGGTAGTCCCAGTCGACGCCCAGCTTGCCCTGGCTGTAGTCCGGCCCGGGACGGTACTCCCCGCCGCTCTCGTAGGCGTGGCTGGTGCCCAGCTCGCCGTGCAGCTCCCACAGCAGGTCGGAGAACTCGCCCCGGGTGGTGACCCGGTCCACCAGCGGCTCGTAGCGCCGGTACACGCCCGGCCAGTCGACGCCGGCCATGTCCTCGGTCCAGAAGTTCTCCCGCTGCAGCCGCCACGCCTCGCGGAACATCTGCCGCCACTCCGACTCCGGCGCCACCGACACCTTGATGCGCGACAGGTCGATCCAGCCGCTCTCGCGTCCGGGCGGGTCGTCGTCGTGCTCGGGCACCTCGCCGGCCCTGACCACGCGCAGCCGGCTGCCGGCCCGGTACAGCAGCGTCTTGTGGTCGCGGCCCAGCTCGAACGCGGTGACGCCGTCGGCGAACGTCTCGTTCCTGCCCTTGGCGAAGTCGTACAGGTGCAGGGTGTTCTCGCCCTCCAGCGGGCTGGTCAGCAGCAGCGCCTTGCCCTTGAGCCCGGCCACCCCCTCGTAGCGGCCCTCCGGCAGCGGGAAGGCGGTGACGCGGGCGGCCAGCCCGTCCAGGTCCACCCGGACGGCCTCCACCGGCTCGTCCTCCTCCTCGTCCTTGCCGTTGAGCGGACGACGTCCGGGCACGAACGGGTCGGGCGCGCCGGCCCGCAGCGCGATCGCGTACGGCCGGGTGCCCAGCGGGAACCCCAGGTCGAACTGCAACTGGTCGTAGACGGGCGAGAAGACCCGCTGGCCGATGAAGTACAGGTAGCGGCCCTGGGGGTCGAAGGCCGGCATCGAGTCCTTGAGCACCGGCTCGGAGGCGGCCACCGTCCGGCCGGTCTCCGGGTGGTGCAGCTTGATCGCGGTCGTCTGGGCGTTGAGCGGCCCGGCGTAGGCCAGCCACTGGCCGTCGTGCGACCAGGCCGGGTCCTCGGGGGGCCCGTGCGGGTTGCGTTCCACCAGCGTGGCCGCGCCCGTGGCCAGGTCCAGCAGGTACAGCTCGTGGCGGTGGTTGACCACGGCCACGCGGTCGTGCGCGGGGTCGGGGACCAGCTCGTTGATCCGGCCCAGCCGGGCCACCTCGACGCCGCAGCCGCCCTCGTGGCCCTCCAGGATGACCAGCGTCTCCTCGTCGGACTCGCCGCTGGCCGCGGCGATCAGCCGCACGCCGTCGTTCAGCCAGGTCAGGAAGCGGTAGCGGACGCCGTCCGGCTCGCCGTGCTGGCTCACCGGGCCCTCCCAGTCGGCCATCGCGTACGCCTTGCCGCGCGAGGTGATCGCCAGCGCGCTGCCGTCCGGGCTGAGGGTCGCGCTGTCGAGGAAGTCCTCGGCGTCGACGAACCGGCGGTTGCGCTGCGTCCTGGAGCTGGCCAGCCGCACGTCCAGCCGCCTGGGCCCGTCGCCCGGCCCGTCGCCCGGCTCCAGCAGGTACAGGTCGGCGCCGGCGTGGTAGACCAGCCGGTGGCCGTCGCCGGACAGGTTGCGCGCGTAGTAGTCCTCGTGGTGGGTGTGCTTGCGCAGGTCGCCGCCGTCCGGAAGGCAGGAGTAGACGTTCCCGACCCCCTCGTGGTCGGACAGGAAGCACACCCGACGGCCGCTCCAGCACGGCGAGGCCAGGTTCCCCGGCAGCCGGATCAGCCGCCTGAACTCGCCGTCGCCGTCGGTGTCGATCCACAGGTCGCCGACCGTGCCGCCGCGGTAGCGCTTCCAGCGCGCGGGGTCGGCGGTGTTGCGGCCGAGCACGATCATCCCGTCGGGGCCGTGGGCGATCGAGTTCGCCGGTCCGTACGGCAGCCGCTGCGGCACCCCGCCCGGCGCCACGCGGTGCAGCCATTTGCGCCCGGCGAACGGCTGGGACTGGTCGCTGGCGTACAGGATGCGGCCCTCGTGGTCCCAGCCGGTGACCGTGCAGCGGGCGCCGTGGAAGGTGACCCGGCGCGCGGCGCCGCCGACGGCCGGCATCACGTAGACCTCCTCCGGGCCCTCCTCCCGGCCGACGAACGCGATCTGGTCGCCGCGCGGGGAGATGCGCGGGTAGCCGGCCTCGGCCGCGCCGGCGGTCAGGCGGAACGCGCGGCCGCCCTGGGCCGAGACCATCCACAGGTCGTCCTCGGCGGCGAAGACCACCACGTCCTGAAAGACAGTGGGAAAGCGGAGATAGGCCGACATGTGCGCAGCTCCTCTTCCACCGGACAGCCGAGGGCCGCCGGCCCCCGGCTGCGCGATTCACCTCACGGGGTCATCCCTCGTCGGTCCTTCGGGTTTCCTTCTTGGTCTCCTTGGCCTGCCGGCTCGTCTTGATCGCCTGCTTCTTGGCCTTGCCTGACTTGGTGGCCGGTTTCTTCTTCGTGTCAGCCATTGTTCTCCCCCTGTAACGGTTGCGCCCGATTGGCACACTATGGCGGATTAATACCCATCTATCCCTGATATCCGACATACCGCCTATCGCGTACGAATCGGGCGATCTCCGGACGGGCGCGACCACCAAACCCCTTCGCCGCGCGACAGGCCCGGCAGCCGCCGCTCGGCCTCGTGCACGGCCGCCGCCGGGATCTCCCCTTCGAGCACCCACGTCCCGTCCCGCCTGCTCGTGCCGTCCAGGACCGCGCCCAGCCCGGCCAGGCGGGACGACACGGCGGCGAAGGCGTCGGCGGGCACCTCCGCCTCGAAGCGGTGGCACGGCTCGTACACCCTGGTCCCGGCCCTGCGCAGCGCCTCGGCCAGCACGACCCGGGCCTGCCCGCGGAAGTCGCCGGCGGTCGTGACCGGGGAGGCGTAACCCGTCGCCGTCAGCGTGACCAGCACGTCGGTGACCGGCCACCCGCGCGGGCCCGCCCCGAGGCCGTGCCGCACGCTCTCCTCGATCGCCCGGTGGAAGGCCAGGGGCAGCGAGCCCAGATCGACCTCCAGCCGGTAGAGCACGCCCGAGCCCGGCGCGGCCGGCTCGACCCGCAGGCCCACGGTCGCCATGAACGCGCCCCCGGCCTGACGCATCTCCTTGCTGGCCGCGCCGGTGCCCGCCGGACGCTCGAAGTGCACCGGACGGCTCGGCTCGAACTCCGCCTCCACGCCGAAGTCCCTGGCCAGGGTCTCGCCGATGACCTCCTTCTGGACCTCGCCGTACAGCAGGACCGACGTCCGGCCGCCGGGCAGCGTACGGGTGCCGATCAGGGGGTCCTGCTCGGCCAGCGCGACCAGCGCGGCGTGCAGGCGCGGCTCCTGGCCGGGGACCCGGGGGCGTACGACGGTCTCCAGGCTGGGCGGCGTGAAGTGGGCCTGCCCCGCCGGGCCGGGCTCGCCCAGCCGGTCGCCGACCCGGATCTCGGGCACGCCCCGGACCGTGGCGATGTCGCCCGCCACCGCCACCCGCGCCCCGGACCCGACGACGGCCACCCCGCTCGGCCGCCCCTCGTACGCGTGGACGCCCCCACCCGGCTCCCGCCGCAGAAACGTCACCCGCTCCCGCGCCCGCAGCTCTCCGCTCCACATCCGCAGATACGCGACCTTCTCCCCACCCCGCCCCCGCCCCACCGCAAACACCACAGCCACAGCCACAGCCGCCGTCGCCGTCGCCGTCGCCGTCGCCGCCGCTGCCGTCGTGCGGTCGGCGCTTCCATCCGCGCCGAGCGGCGGCTGGGGAACCGCGGGCAGCAGCCGGACCGCCCCGAGCAGCTCGGCCACGCCCTGGCCGATGATCGCCGACCCGAACAACACCGGATGCGCATCGCCCGCCGCGCACTGCGCCGCAAGCGCCTCCCGGACCCGCCCCGCACCCGGAACCACGTCATCGACGAGCAACTCCAACAGCCCGTCATCCCCCTCGGCCAACACCTCAGCCGCCACCATCCCCGCAGCCTCTGCGCCGCCCTCTGCGCCGGTCCCGGCGTCGGCCGCCAGGTCGGCCTCCGTCCTGGCGGGCTCGGCCTCGACGGGCCCAGCGGCCCGCACCACCTCCTCCGAGCCGTCGCCCGCCACCCCTGGGCGGGAAGCACCCCCGGAGGAGGGGGGAGCAAAGACGGGGGAGCGGGTGGCGACGACCGGGTCGCCGGAAGCCGCCCCGGAAGTCGAGGAAGGTCCGGTGGCGGGGGCCGGGTCGCGGGGAGCGGCCCCGGCGGACGGGGGAACGGAGGTGACGGGACTGGAGAGAGCCGCCTCGCGGGGAGTGGCGTCCGGAGGCAAGGGAGTGGAACCCGGTGGCGAAGGAGCGGAGCCCGGGAGCGAAGGAGCGGAGCCCGGGAGCGAAGGAGCGGAGCCCGGGGGCGGGGGAGTGGAGGCGAGGGGGTGAGGGGGCGGGGCGCTCGGGGCGGTGCCGAAGGGAGGCGGGGCGAAGGTGAAGGGGTGGGTGGTGGCGGACGGGCCGCCGATGCCGCTCACCGTGTTGAGCGGGACCACCCGCGGCGACAACCACCGCCGGATCTCGGCGAGCACCCCCGCCTCCCGCGCCCCCATCCGGTCGATCTTGTTCACGAAGATCAGCGTGGGCAGCCGCAACCGCCGCAGCGTCTTCATCAGGACCCGCGTGTGCGGCTGTACGCCCTCCACGGCCGACACCACCAGGACGGCGCCGTCGAGCACGCCGAGCGCGCGTTCGACCTCGGCCACGAAGTCGGCGTGGCCCGGCGTGTCCACCAGGTTGACCCGCAGGTCGCCCATGGTGAACGAGGCCACCGCCGAGCGGATGGTGATGCCGCGGCGGCGTTCGATCTCGCCGCTGTCGGTCTGCGTGCTGCCGTCGTCGACGCTGCCGAGGCGCGCGATGACCCCGGTCTCGAACAGCAGCCGCTCAGTGAGGCTGGTCTTGCCCGCGTCCACGTGCGCGAGGATGCCGATGTTCAGGATGTGCATGAGTGGTGGAGCCCTCGAGAACTCTCGTGCCAATGGGGCGCTGGAAGATCTCTGGGCGGCGCCGCATCTCATGCTCCTGAACGTCGTCCGGCTGGGTGCCCGGTCATCCTGTCACCGGGGCGGGCCGGCGGACCACCGATTTAAACCGGGTCACAACAGGCGAAGCTGCTCCGGCTCTGCGACGGTGCCGGGGGTTCGGCGGGGCGGAACGCGGCGGGCCATGGCGGGCGTGGCTCTGCCGACCCCGTGGCGGCGGGCCAGCTCCTTGACCTGGGCGACGACCCGGTCCTGGTAGGAGGCGGGGGCGTAGGCGCCGCGGCCGTACAGCTCCAGATAGCGCGGCACCAGGCGCGGGTGCTCGCGCCCGAGCCAGCTCAGCCACCACTCGCGCGCCCCCGGCCGCAGGTGCAGGACGATCGGGGCGAGGTGGGTGGCGCCGGCCTCGGCGATCTCCTTGACGGTGCGTTCGAGCTGGGCGGGGGAGTCGGTCAGGTACGGCAGGATCGGCGCCATCAGCACCCCGCACGCCACGCCGTTGTCGTTGAGCGTGGCGCACGCCTCCAGCCGCCGGCGCGGGTTGGGCGTGCCGGGCTCGACCTCGCGCCACACCGCCTCGTCCACGAAGCCGACCGACACGCTCGTGCTGACGTCGGTGACCTCGGCCGCCTCGGTGAGCAGATCGAGGTCGCGCAGGATCAGCGTGCCCTTGGTGAGCACCGAGAACGGGTTCGCGGCGTCGCGCAGCGCGGCCAGGATGCCCCGCATGAGCCGGTAGCGGCCCTCAGCGCGCTGGTAGCAGTCGACGTTGGTGCCCATGGCCACGTGGTGGCCGCCCCAGCGGGCCGCGGCCAGCTCCTTGCGGGCCAGTTCGGTCGCGTTGACCTTGACGACGATCTTCGAGTCGAAGTCGGCCCCGGCGTCGAGGTCGAGGTATTCGTGCGTCTTGCGGGCGAAGCAGTAGACGCAGCGATGCCCGCACCCGCGGTAGGGGTTGATCGTGTACTCGAACGGCACCCGGCTGGCCCCCGGCACCCGGTTGATGATGGACCGGGCCTGGACCTCGTAGAAGGTCATCCCCCTGAACTCGGGCGTGTCGAACGTACGGGTGACCGCGCCGCGGGCGAACAACGGCACGGCTGGATCGGCCTGACCGGGCCCGGCCAGGCGCAGGTTGTCCCAGCGCATCCCATGATTAGAACAAAAGTTCGAGCGTGATCGCAAACCGAAAAGAGGCGGTAATTAGGGGGTCACGTCAAGGCTAATGATCTTCATGGTTGGGGAGGAACACGCCACAGTGCTTGCGTTCCGGAGGTACGTCTATGGCCTGGTCGCAGGACGAGGAGCGAATGCTGGCCCAGATCGAGCAGCACCTCGTCGACGACGATCCGCGGCTCGTCGCCCGGCTCGAGTCGTTCAACGAGCGGGCTCGTCGCAGCGAGGCGCGGGCGAAGGGGCAGCCGGGCCACAGGCGGCCACGCCGGTCGACGGTCATCATCGTGATCAGCTGGGTGCTCATCGCGACGCTGGTGGCCACCCTGCTGATCATGGTGCTCCAGCACGAGGCCGCCACCGCCGTGGCCCTGGCCGCCTCGCGCTGACCTCCCCCGGACCGTCGGCCTGCCTCAGGCCGTGCGAACGGTCGGTTCGTGGCGTACCGGGAAGTTGACCGAGGCGGCGATGAAGCACGCCTTGTGAGCGTCCTGGTGCAGGCGGGCGGCGGTCTCGGCCATCTCCGGCGCGGCCACGGTCACCTCGGGGCGGAGCACGACCTCGGTGAAGTGGCCCCCGGCGCCGCTCTCGGCCATGGTGCCCGCCGCGTGGTCGGCGTACGCGGTGACCACGACGCCCGCCTCGGCGCACAGGTGCAGATACCACAACATGTGGCACTGGGAGAGCGATCCGACCAGCAGCTGCTCGGGGTTCCAGCGGGCGGGGTCGCCGCGGAAGGCGGGGTCGGAGCTGCCCGCGATGACCTGCCGGCCCTCGGCGGACAGGTCGTGGTCGCGGTCGTAGTCGCGGTAGCCGCTGGTGCCGGTGCCCCGGTTGCCGGTCCAGGTCACGGTGGTGGTGTACGTGTGGTGGCGGGTCATGCGGGTTCGTCCTTGCTGTGAGTGACGGCGCGGGTGTCGAGGACGTGCGCGCGGGCGATGGCCGCGGCGTCCTGCGGCCGGGCCTCGATGATCGCGGCGAGAAGCTGTTCGTGCTGGCCGGAAACGTGCGCCGGACGGGACGGCGGCGCCAGCGAGCGCAATGTGGACACCTGGATCTGGTCCCACACGCGCTCCAGGGTGTGCAGCGCGATGGCGTTGGCCGCCAGCTCGGCGATCCGCCGGTGGAAGCGGCGGTTGAGCCCGACGGCCTCGCCGAGCCGACCCTGCGCGGTGGCGGCCGCCGTGGCGTCGGCGCCCTGGTGATGCTGCTGTGGATCCCGCTGCGCCAGCGGCCCGGCCTCGGCACGATCAGCAACGTGGTGTTCCTCGGCCTGTTCGCCGACGCGGCGATCCTGCTGCTGCCCACGCCGTCCCACCTGGCCGTCCAGGCGCTGTACGTGGCCCTCGGCGTGGTCGCGATCGCGCTGGCCACCGTGCTCTACATCGGGGCGGGCATGGGCCCGGGGCCGCGCGACGGCGTCATGACCGGCCTGATGCGGCTCGGCCTGTCCGTCCGGCTGGCCCGCTTCCTCATCGAGCTCACCGTGCTGGCCGTGGGCTGGCTGCTCGGCGGCAGCGTCGGCGTCGGGACGCTGGTCTTCGCCCTCGCCATCGGCCCGCTGACCCAGCTGTTCACCCGCTGGTTCCCCTTGTCGTGATCCCGCGCCGGGCCCGTCCTGACGCGACAGGCC
The DNA here is from genome assembly GCF_053596515.1 of Nonomuraea sp. NPDC001684. Taxonomy (NCBI): domain Bacteria; kingdom Bacillati; phylum Actinomycetota; class Actinomycetes; order Streptosporangiales; family Streptosporangiaceae; genus Nonomuraea; species Nonomuraea sp. NPDC001684. Next base: position 3,073 of record NZ_JBSFGJ010000246.1, on the reverse strand, counting down.
AGGCCCGGCGCGGGATCGCCCGCGCGCGAGTAGCGTCTTCGGCATGCGGATTGAGGACTACGCGCTGATCGGAGACATGCAGTCGGCCGCACTGGTGGCGAGGGACGGTTCCATCGACTGGCTCTGCCTGCCCAGGTTCGACTCCCCCTCGTGCTTCGCGGCCCTGCTCGGCAGCGAGCGCAACGGCCACTGGTGGCTGGGCCCGACGGCCCGGCGGCCGGCCACCCGGCGCCGCTACCGGCCCGACACGCTCATCCTGGAGAGCGAGTGGGACACCCCGACCGGCACGGTCCGGGTGATCGACTTCATGCCCCCGCGCGACCGGAACCCCGACGTCGTGCGCATCGTCGAGGGGGTCTCGGGCAGCGTCGAGGTCTCCACCCAGCTGCGCGTGCGCTTCGACTACGGGCGCATCGTGCCGTGGGTGCGCCGGACGAACGGCCACCTGCAGGCCGTCGGCGGCCCCGACTCGGTGTGGCTGCACTCCCCCGTCCCGCTCAAGGGCGGCGACTACGCCCACCGGGCCACGTTCACCGTCAACGCGGGCGACCGGCTGCCGTTCGTGTTCACCTGGCACCCCTCCCACGAGCCGATGCCGCCGCGCATCGACGCCGAGGAGCAGCTCGCCGAGACCGAGACCATGTGGGCCGAGTGGGTCGGCAGGTGCGCCTACCAGGGCCCCTACCGGGAGGCGGTGACCCGGTCGCTGATCACGCTGAAGGGGCTGACGTACGCGCCGACCGGCGGCATCGTGGCCGCGCCGACCACGTCCCTGCCCGAGGACATCGGCGGCGTGCGCAACTGGGACTACCGGTTCTGCTGGCTGCGCGACGCCACGATGACGCTCGACGCGCTGATCAGCTCGGGCTACCTCGACGAGGCCGCCGACTGGCGGTCCTGGCTGCTGCGCACCATCGCCGGGCGTCCCCAGGACCTGCAGATCATGTACGGCGTCGCCGGCGAGCGCCGCCTGCCCGAGCTGCGCCTCGACTGGCTGGACGGCTACGAGGGCTCCCGCCCGGTCCGCATCGGCAACGAGGCGGTCCAGCAGCTCCAGCTCGACGTCTACGGCGAGGTGATGAACTGCCTGTACGTCTCCCGCTCCCGCGGCCTGGCCGCCGACGAGCGCGCCTGGTCGATCCAGCGCCAGCTCCTCGACTACGTGGAGGAGCACTGGGACGAGCCCGACGAGGGCCTGTGGGAGGTGCGCGGCCCGCGCCGGCACTTCGTGCACTCCAAGGTGATGTGCTGGGTCGCCCTCGACCGGGCCGTCAGGTACGTCGAGAGCTTCGGCCGCACCGGCCCGGTCGACAGGTGGCGCGCGCTGCGCGACACGATCCACGCCGAGATCTGCGACAAGGGCTTCGACCCCCACCGCAACACCTTCACCCAGTCGTACGGGTCGTCGGAGCTGGACGCGGCGCTGCTGATGATCCCGGTCGTGGGCTTCCTGCCGCCCGACGACCCCCGTGTGACCGGCACGGTGGCGGCGATCGAGAAGGAGCTCATGTCCGACGGGTTCGTCCTGCGTTATCCGCTGGCCGCCGACAACGACGTCGACGGCCTGCCCGGCGGTGAGGGCGCGTTCCTGGCGTGCAGCTTCTGGCTGGTGGAGGTGATGGCGATGCAGGGCCGCAAGGAGGAGGCACGGGAGCTGTTCGAACGCCTGCTGGAACTGCGCAACGACGTCGGGCTGCTGGCCGAGGAGTACGACCCGCGCTACGGGCGCCTGGTGGGCAACTTCCCGCAGGCGTTCAGCCACGTGCCCCTGATCCACGCCGCCCGCGCGCTGTCGCGGGCCTGACCCGGCGGGAACGGGCTTCCCCCACCGCGCCGGCCGGGACACCGGCGGGAACGGGTTTCCTCCACCGCGCGGAGTGGGACAAGACCTCGCATGGGTGAGGAATGGGACCTGGCGGTCGTGGGCGCGGGACCGGCGGGCTCGGCGGCGGCGCTGCGGGCCGTCCAGCTGCGGCCGGACCTGCGCGTGGTCCTGCTCGACCGGGCCGGCTTCCCCCGCGACAAGCCGTGCGGCGACGGCATCGCCGCGCACGGCCGCGACGAGCTGGCCCGGCTGGGCCTGCCGGACCTCATCGACGACTACCGGCCCACGCCCCGGCTGACCGTGGTCTCGCCGGGCGGGCTGCGCGTCTCGGCCGAGGCGGCCCGGCCCAACCACGTGGTGCCGCGCCGGGTGTTCGACGCGCGGCTGGTGGCGGCGGCCGGGGCCAGGGGCGTCGAGGTGCGCCGCCACCGCGTCAGGGAGCTGGCCCACGACGGGTCCTGGGTCGTCCTGGACGGGCGGCTGCGGGCCCGCGCGGTGGTGGCGGCCGACGGGGCCTACTCGGCGGTGCGCCGGCTGATCGGGCTGCCCGCGGCGGGCGAGCGGCACACCGCCCTGGCCGTGCGCGGCTACGCCGACGTGCCCGAGGCCGACGACGTGCAGCTCATCGCGATGCAGCGGGCGGGCTGGCCGGCCTACGCGTGGTCGTTCCCGATCGGCGACGGCACCGCGAACGTCGGGTTCGGCATGCTGCTGCCCCGGCTGCGGGCGGCGGGGGCGCCGGGCCGCCAGGTGCTGCACGGCAGGCTGGCCGAGCTGCTGCCCGACCGGCCCGCGCGCGACCTGCGCGCCCATCACCTGCCGCTGTCGACCGGGCGGCCCGCGCCGGGCGCCGGGCGGGTGCTGCTCGCCGGGGACGCGGCGGGGCTGATCAACCCGCTGACCGGCGAGGGCATCTACTACGCGCTGCTGTCGGGACGGCTGGCGGCCGAGGCGGTCGTCGAGGCGGCGGGCGAAGCGGCAGGTGCGGCGGCGGGCGACCCGCTGGCGCGGTACCGGGCCAAGCTTCGCGGCGCGCTGGGGCGGCACCTGCGCACGACCGACGTGCTGGCCCGGCTGGCGCAGTCGCCGGGGTTCATCGACGCGGCCATCGCGACCGCCGCGCGCCGCAAGGAGGTGTTCGACCTGCTGGTGGAGGTCGGGCTCGGGGCCGGGACGGTGCCCGCGCCGCTGGCCCTGGCGGTGGGCCTGCGCTGGCTGCGCGGCGCGGCACGCCTGCCCCACCGCGGT
>NZ_JBSFGJ010000245.1:0-14492 GCF_053596515.1 Nonomuraea sp. NPDC001684 | reverse complement strand
CAGCGCGCGATGGACGACGAGGGCGACCCCTGGGAGGCGTTCGCCTCCTACCTGCGCGGCATCGTGGACGCCGACACCAACTCCCTGACGATCAAGCTGGCCGGCACCTTCCAGCCGACGGAGGAGCTCTACCACGACGCCGTCCGCGCCGGCGACCTGGCCGCCCGGCTGCACCGCCGGGCGGTCGAGGCGGGCGTGCTGCGGGCCGACGTCACGGTGGCCGACATCGCGCTGCTGTTCGAGCAGATCGCCTCGATCAAGCTCGGCGACGAGGAGCGCACCTCCCAGCTCCGCCACCGCTACCTGACGCTGATGATGGACTCGCTGCGGGTGCCGCCCGCCCACCGCGACCTGCCCGGCCCGACCCCGGCGGACGAGGAGCTGCAGGTCCGCTGGTACCCGTCGCGTTAACCGGGTCCTGGCCGGTCCGCCGGGGCGAGCCGGCGGGCCAGGTCCAGCACGCGGCGGGCCCTGGCGAGGACCGGGGCGTCCACGAAGCGGCCGTCGGGCAGGGCGACCGCCCCCGCGCCCGCGCCCGCGCCCGCCCGCTCGGCCGCCTCGACGATCTCGGCGGCCCTGGCCGTCTCCTCCTCGGTGGGACGGAAGGCCCGCCGGATGGCCGGGAGCTGCGCGGGGTGGATGGCGGTCCTGCCGAACAGGCCGAGCGCGCGGCCGGCCCGGCAGGAGGCGAGGAGCCCGTCCTCGTCCTTGATGTCGGGGTAGACCGACATGGGCACCGGCGGCAGGCCCGCGGCCGCGGCGGCCAGGACGACCTGCAGCCTGAGGTGGTTCATGGCGGTCTCGTCGGTGATGGACAGCTCGGCGGCCAGATCCTGCTCGCCCAGCGCCACGCCGGCCACCCGCGGGTGCGCGGCCACGGCGCGGGCCTCGACGATCCCGGCCGCCGACTCCAGCAGCGCGTACAGGGGGGCCGTGCCGGGCAGGGCGTCCAGCGCGGCGGCCGACTCGACCTTGGGCAGCCGTACGGCGTCGGCCAGCTCGCCCACGGCCGCCAGGTCGTCCAGGCCGCGCGCGGTCGTCACGTCGTTCACCCGGACGTGGATGCGCGGCCCGGCCTGCCTGGGCCCGCGCAGGTAGGCGACGGCGTGGGCGCGGGCGGCGTCCTTGGCGGCGGGCGCGACCGCGTCCTCCAGGTCGATGATGACGACGTCGGCGCCCGAGGCGGCGGCCTTGGCGAAGCGCTCGGGACGGTCGCCGGGCACGTACAGCCAGGTGACGGGGGCGTTCACGCGATCACCCCGGCCTCGCGCAGGGCCGCGACGGTCTCGGCCGGGTAGTCCAGCTCGCCGAGCACCTCGTCGGTGTCGTGGCCGAGCGGGCGGCCGGGCCAGCGGATCTCGCCGGGCGTCTCCGACAGGCGGAACAGCACGTTCTGCAGGGTGACCGTGCCCAGCTCCGCGTCCGGCAGCTCGACGAACGTGCCGAGCGCGGCGTACTGCGGGTCGGTCGCCAGGTCGGTGACGTCGTAGATGGGGGCGACGGCGGCCTGGGCCTCCTCGAAGCGGGCGATCACCTCGTCGGCGTCGCGGGCGGCGATCCAGGTGGCGACCGCCTCGTCCAGCTCGTCCACGTGCTGGACGCGGCCGTGACCGCTGGCGAACCAGGGCTGCTCGACCAGGTCCGGCCGCCCGACGAGGGTGACGACCCGCTCGGCGATGGGCTGGGCGCTGGTGGAGATCGCCACCCAGCGGCCGTCGCGGGTGCGGTAGGTGTTGCGCGGGGCGTTGCTGCTGGACCGGTTGCCGGTGCGCCGCGGCACCACCCCGAGCGCCTTGTAGGCGGTCATCTGCGGCCCGAGCAGGCCCAGGATCGGCTCGATGATGGCCAGGTCGATCACCTGCCCGCGGCCGGTCGCCGCGCGGGCGTGCAGGGCCACCATGATCGCGTACGACATGGCCAGGCCGGCGATGCCGTCGGCCAGGGCCAGCGGCGGCAGGGTCGGGGGGCCGTCCGGCTCGCCGGTCATGGCCGCGAACCCGCTCATGGCCTCGGCCAGCGTCCCGAACCCCGGCTGCCCGGCCATCGGGCCGATCTGCCCGAAGCCGGTCATCCGGGCCACGATCAGCCGCGGGTTGGCCTTGAGCAGGTCCTCGGGGGCCAGGTTCCAGCGTTCCAGGGTGCCGGGACGGAAGTTCTCGATCAGCACGTCGGAGCGCTCGGCCAGGCGGCGCAGGATCTCCTGGCCCTCGGCGCGGGAGAGGTCGACGGCGGCGGTGCGCTTGTTGCGGGACAACGACTTCCACCACAGGCCGACGCCGTCCACCGAGGCGCCGTGGCCGCGCGAGGGGTCGCCGCGGCGCGGGTGCTCGATCTTGATCACGTCGGCGCCGAAGTCGCCGAGCATCATCGCGGCGGAGGGACCGGCGAACAGCGTCGCCGCGTCGATGACCCGCAGGTCGGCCAGACTTGTCATAGTTTGTAAGTTATAAGAAATAATTTATAGCCGCGACCGGCCGTGCGAGAGACTGGGGACATGACAGCCAGCGAGCCCACGCCGCCCATGAGCAAGGCCGACTACGTCTACAGCGTGCTGCTGGACGAGATCCGCGGCGGCCGCATCCCGGGCGGCACCGCCCTGCGCGCCGGGGCCGTCGCCCGGCGGCTCGGCGTCTCGGTCACCCCCGTGCGCGAGGCGCTGCGCCGGCTGGAGAAGGACCGGCTGATCAGCTACGAGGCCCACCACGGCGCGACCGTCATCGACCTCGGCGACGACGCCCTGGCCGAGTACTACGGGCTGCGCGCGGTCGTCGAGGGCCTGGGGGCGCGGCTGGCCGCCGCCCGGATCACCGCCGACGACCTCGCCGGGCTGCGCGACCTGCACCGCGAGATGGCCGCCGACGCCGAGCAGGGCAGGCACGACCGGCTGGCCGACCAGAGCAGCCGCTTCCACCTGCGCATCGTCGACATCGGCGGCCCGGCCTTCCTCGGCGCCCACGCCAGGTCGGTGCGCAACGGCGTCCCGGTGCCCGCCGAGGCGTCGCTGTGGCTCGACCCGGAGCAGGTCGGGCGGCAGCTCCAGGCGCACGAGCGGCTGCTGGCCGCGCTGGAGGCGGGCGACGCCGACGCCGCGGAGCGCGTCATGATCGACCACATCCGGCAGGCGGGCGAGTACCGCAAGCACCACTGATGACAAACATCATCGTTCACCCCCGGTTCATTGATTCACCGTGACGGGTGTTGCACGATGAGTCACTCTGATGGTCTTGCCGCGACCCCGACGCCGAAGGAGCCGACACTGTGGCGGACGTGTGGACGCTCAATCCCGACTACCGCACCCCCCGGGTCCCCACAGACCAGGCCACCGAACCCGGCCCCTGGCGCCACCCCGACGGCCAGGTGATGAACGGCGCCTACGAGCGCAGGCGTCCCAAGCGGCGCACCGAGGTCGTCACCGTCTGGTACGGCTACGCGCTGAGCCGCTGCCTGGGCCCCCGCATGCCGCGCTTCAGCAGCCCGCTGGTCTCGGCCTGGAACCCGGTGCTGGCCCAGGGCCTGAGCTGCGACCCGGGGTCGCCGACGCCGTACCGCGACGAGCACTGGTGCGACCGCTGGATCGCCGAGGCCCTGCTGTACGGGCGCAAGCCGTACGGCACCTTCACCCTGCCCGCCGAGGAGGCGCTGCGCTGGTTCGCCAAGAGCGGCGGCACCGGCCTGGTCTACCGGGCACGCGCCGAAGGCGCGGCCGTCCGGGTCGTGGCCGGCACCACCGAGCCCTACGAGCGGCTCTTCGACCTCGACTCCCTGATCGCCGACTACCACGAGGCCCTGCCCCCCGGGCGGGCCGCGGCCGAGGTGGCGGCGCTGGAGTCGCATCGCGGCCTGTCCCCCGCCCTGGCCTACGTGCTGGGCGAGGACGCCGAGGCGCGCTTCGCCGCCGCGCCGCGCTCGGTGCGCGGCCTCACCCTGGGCTACCCGCCGCGCGAGACGGCCGCCCGCGTCGCCGCCGATATGCTCGCCGGGTGAGCGGCAGCATCAAGGGCATCCTGTTCGACCTCGACGGCACTCTGCTCGACCATCGCGGCGCGGCCGACGCCGCGATCACCGCGTGGGCGTCGGAGCTGGCCCCCGGCCATCCCCGCCTGCCCGAGGTCGCCTCGCTGTGGGCGGCGCTGGAGATCCCCCACCTGGCCGCCTGGCAGGCCGGCGAGTGCTCCTGGCAGGAGCAGCGCCGCCGCCGGGTGCGCGCCCTGTGCCGGGAGCTGTCCGTGGAGGCGCCCGCCGACCTGGAGGCCGCCTTCGCGAGCTACGCCGACCACTACCGGCGCGGCTGGGCCGCCTACCCCGACGTGGCCCCGGCGCTGGCCGGGCTGCGCGGTTACACGCTGGGCGTCCTGACCAACGGGTCACAGGGCGTGCAGGAGGCCAAGATCCGGGCGCTCGGCCTCGACGTGGGCCCGGTGCTGACCGGCGAGTGCCTGGGCGGGCACTTCAAGCCGTCCGCCGCCTGCTACGCCGCCGCCGCGCGGGCCCTCGGGCTGCCGCCCGAGCAGGTGCTCCTGGTGGGCGACGACCTCGACAACGACGTACGCGGCCCGGCGGCGGCCGGCATGCCCTCGGTGTGGCTCGACCGGCTGGGAGTCGAGGCGGCGCCGGCCGGGTTCCCCCGCCTCACCTCGCTCGCCGGGCTGCCCGCGCTGCTCGCCACTCGCTATTTGTCTTGACATTCTGACCTCGGTTAGGCTGATCAGCATGACCCCGAACCTGGCCATCGACCTGGACCGATCCAGCCCTGTGCCGCTCTACTTCCAGGTGGCCGAGCAGATCGCCGAGGCGATCCGGCGCGGCGACCTGGCGCCCGGCTCCCGGCTGGACAACGAGATCCTGCTCGCCGACAAGCTCGGCCTGTCCAGGCCGACGATCCGCCAGGCGATCCAATACCTCGTGGACAAGGGCCTGCTGGTGCGCAAGCGCGGCGTCGGCACGCAGGTGGTGCACGGCCAGGTCAAGCGCTCGGTCGAGCTGACCAGCCTCTACGACGACCTGCGCCGCTCGGGCCAGGAGCCGGCCACGCAGGTGCTCGCGCTGGAGCCGCGCCCGGTCGAGGAGGACAAGGCGGCCATCCTGGGCGTCGAGCCCGGCACCGAGATCCTCTACCTCGAACGCCTGCGCTTCGCCGCCGGCGAGCCGCTCGCCGTGCTGCACAACTGGCTGCCGCTGGGCCTGGCCCCGCTCTCGGCCGCCGACCTGGAGGGCCGCGGCCTGTACGAGCTGCTGCGCGGCGCGGGCGTGCGCATGCGGGTGGCCAACCAGCGCATCGGGGCCCGCGCCGCCGGCCAGATCGAGGCCAAGCTGCTCGACGAGCGCCGCGGCGCGCCGCTGCTCACCATGATCAGGACGACGTACGACGACCAGGGCCGGGCCGTCGAGCACGGCTCACACGTCTATCGGGCCTCGCACTACTCCCTCGAGGTCACCCTCATCGAGCGCTGAGGCCGCGCGGCGCTTGAGGTAGAGCGTGGTGCCGATGCCGAACAGGACGGCCACCCCGAGCCCGACCCAGGAGAAGCCCTTCAGCCACTTCTCGGCCACCATGCCGAGATAGTAGATCACCGCGGTGGTGCCGCCCGCCCACACGATGCCGCCCAGCACGTTCGCCACGGCGAACCGCCAGTACGGCATGCGCAGCGCCCCCGCCAGCGGCCCGGCCAGGATGCGCAGCAGCGCGATGAAGCGGCCGACGAACACGGCCCAGACGCCGTACCGGTGGAAGTAGTTCTCGGCCTTGGCGACGTGACGGGGGCCGAAGTGGCGCGGGAAGCGGCGGCCCAGCCGTTCGAACAGCCGGCGGCCGCCCTTGCGCCCGATGGCGTAGCCGGCGGAGTCGCCCACGATCGCCCCCGCGCTCGCGCACACGCCCACGGCGACCGGGCTGACCACGCCCTTGGCGGACAGAATGGCGGCGCTGACCAGCACGATCTCGCCGGGCAGCGGGATGCCGAGGCTCTCCAGGCCGATCACGAGCGCGACCATCGCGCACAACCAGGCGGCGGGGATCGCTTGCAGCCATTCGTCGATATGCACGCGGCCACCCTAACCCCGCTCCCCGCCTCCTCCATCCGTCCGCCACCCGAACCGCACTCCTTGTGCCGCACTCCCGGGTTGCGCTCCCCGGGCCACTCCCGGGCCGCCCGTCGGCGGGCCCGCCGTGCGGCGGTGGGGGTGCTTGAGGTGGCGGGCGCTCAGCCGAGCAGGCCGCCGAGGCGGCCCTCCAGGACGAGCAGCAGTTCGGCCAGCAGGTCGGCGAGCTGGCGTTCGCGGTCGCGGGGAAGCCCTTCCAGCAGCTCGGTCTCGTAGTCGAGCTGCTCGGGCAGCAGGCGCAGGATCAGCTCCCTGCCGCGTCCGGTCAGCGAGAGGTGGGCGACGCGCCGGTCTCGCTCGTCCACCCGCCGGGCGACCAGGCCGATCTCCTCCAGCCGCCTGACCCGCTTGGTCACCGCCGCTCCCGAGGCGAACGTCTCGCGGGCCAGCCTGCCCGGGGTCAGCTCGCCGCCGACCCTGAGCAGAGCGCACAGCAGGTCGTACTCGGGACGGCTCACCCCGGCCCGCCCGAGCGGGGCGTCGGCGGCCTGCTGCAGGAGCGCGGCGCAGCGGTTGAGCCTGCCGATGACGGCGATCGTGTCGAGGTCGGCGTCGGGAAGGACCTGCCGCCATTGCCGCAACGCCTTCGCGACGGCGTCCTCCACGTGCTCGTTCCTCTCATCGTGCCGATCTTCCGGTGGCTCCGATCGTACGCGCCGACGGCGCCGCTCCGGCCCCGGGTGGAGCGATCAGGCGTACAGGGTGGCGAGTCTGCGGTGACCGGCGCGCTCGGCGGCGGCGATGCGCTCATGGGGCAGCGCCCCGGTCCACCACTCGCCCGAAGCCACGTCGGCCGCTTCGCGGACCTCCACCAGCGCCGCGCGGAGCCGGTCGCGGTCCCCCGGTTCCGGCGTCCCGGCCAGCATCCGCTCCAGACGTACGAGCCCCGCCCGTACGCGCCGGGCCGCCCGCCGGTCCGGCACCAGCACGCAGGCCAGCAGCCCCGCCACCGCGCCGAGACACGTGTCCAGCCAGCGATCGGCCACGAGCTCGGCCACCGGCCGCGTCCCGGCGAACTCCCCCATGAGGATGGCCATCGGCGTGACGAAGACGCTTCCCAGCCAGTAGTTGCGCGTGATGGCCGCCTCCGTCGCGAACTGCAACGCCAGCACGGCCACGACGAGCGCCACCGCGCCGAGCCGGGTCACGGGGGCGATCAGGGTGAACAGCCCGACGCCCAGCAGGTTGCCGACGACACGCTGGATCGCGCGGCTCCAGGAGAGGGTGGTGTTGGCCGCGAACACGGCCGCCGCCGTCACCACCGCCCAGTACGGCCTGCCCACCCCCAACGCCATCGACCCCCACCCGGCCGCAGCGGCCCCGGCGAACACCATCCCGACAACCCGCCACCGCCTCACCACCTCGCCCACCACCCGCACAACGCCACCCCCTGTCCCACCCCGCACTCCCTCGCCCGATCCACGCACCCCACCGCCCGCCGCCCCACGCCGCACCCCGGCGGCCGCTGCCGCACGTCCCGGCCTGTCCGCTCCGGTCATCGCGGACTCGTCCCGTCCAACCGCGACGCCTTCGAGTTCGGCCCGCTCATCCGCAGGGAGCGCGACCTCGCGCGGGGACGGCAGCGGGCGTCCCTTGCGCAGGTCGCGGGCCCAGTCAGCGAGCTCTCCGGGGGTGGCCCGCCGTACCGCACCTGAAGCAGCCGGAGCCCCAGGAATCACCCGAACCCCCGAAGCAGCGGGCACACCAGGAGGGCCAGGAGGGCCAGAAACACCGGGAAGGCTTGAAACACTCGAAAGGCCCCGAAGGCCCGGTGTCCCCGCAGCGCCCGGACCGGTCTCCCCGACAATCCCAGCGGCGGCCGACTCGGCGCGGACCAGCAGCCGGGCCAGCGCGTCACGGCGCCGAGCAGGGACGCCGGAGCGCAACAGCGTCTGCCAGGCGGCGTTGACCGCCGCCGCAGCGGCATGGCGCGCCTGGTGGACCGCGGCGGCCTCGCGCCCCTCAGGGACGTCGCGGGCCTCCGAGAGATCGCGGGTCTCGGAGAGACCGCGCCCCTCGAAGAGGCGGATGCCAGAGAGAGCACGCCCATCGAAGAGGCCACGGGCGCCGGGGAGGCTGCGGGTGCTGAGGAGGCTGCGTCCTTCCAGGAGAACGCGAGTCTCGGCGAGAGTGCACGTCTCGGGGAGAGCGCGGGGCTCGGGGAGGGCGTGGGGCTCGGGGGTCGTACGCAGGAGGTGGGCGGTGGATTCGAGGGCGCGGGCGACGGCGATGCGTTCGGGGCCGTCGGGGCGGAGGAGGACGGGGGCCATGCCGACCGTCCAGGCGAGGAGCCCGCCGAGCAGCCCGAGGCCGACGTGGGCCGGCACGTCGCCCAGTTCCTGCGGGACGAACACCGCGCCGGCGGCGACGAACGTGAGCACGACGTTCCCCGGCGGCCCGATCCGGGTGGCGTCGCAGACCGCCTTGTGCAACCCGGCCAGCAGGGCGGCCACCGCCACCCGGACGGCGACCGAGCCGGTGAGGGCCGAGGCGACCAGCGCGACCGCCGTGCCGGACGTCATCCCCAGCACCACCCAGGCCAGCGCCCTGGCACGGGCCGCGTACGGCAGGCCGTGACCGTACAGGGCGCACATCGAGCCGGCGGCGGCGTAGGGCACGAGGTCGAGCCGCCCGGCCCACAGGAGGGCGAGCAGCGGGACGGCGAGGGCGACGACGGCGCTGAGGGCGGGTTTGTGCCAGATGTCACCGACGGGCCCCAGCCGCAGCGCCGCACGCACGGGCAGCCGCGCCCGCCACCCCGCCGACGCCCCCACCGCAGACCGCAAGGAGGGCCCCAGCGAAGGCGAGGCAGGGGTCAGCAGGAATCGGGCACGGGGTCGGAGGGCTCTGGTCATCCCCAAAAGGTTACCAGGTGTTTTACCTGTGAAATAAACCAGGTCGACGCCGGGATCTTGCAACCGGCGATCAAGCGGCGGTCAAGCCGTCCCGGCTAGAAAGTCCTTCGAGATCAGACGGAACGAGCCGCCCGGACGCCGGGCGGAGGACAGAACTGGGGAAGCACAGTGACCACGGGAATCTTGCTGGCTGTGGCGATCACCGCCGGGACGACGCTGATCACGGCCGCGGTCGGCGTGCCGTTCCTGATCATGGCGAGGAACGGCCAGCGGCTCCTGGCGACCGGGATTCCCGCGCAGGCCGTGGTGGAGTCGATGGCCGACACCCACATGTCCGTCAACGACCAGCCCGTCGTCAGCTTCGGGCTGGTGGTGCAGCCCCACGAGGGCCCCGCCTACCGGGTCGCCCACCGCCAGACGCTGCCGCGCATCCCCATGGGCCTGGTGGTCCCGGGCGCGGTGCTGCCCGTGAAGGTGGACCCGGCCCGGCCGGACCGGGTCCGCATCGACTGGGCGGCCTGGCGCCCCTCCCCCGCCGACGCCCCCTGGCGCCCGGCCACCCACTGACCGCCCCGCAGACCGCACCACCGGCCGCGCCACTGGCCGCGCCACCGGCCGCACCGCTGACCGCGCCACCGGCCGCGCCATCGACTGCCCCGCTGAGCACACCACCGAGCCCCCACGGGACCCGGCCCCCGGCCTGAGGACCGCGCGACCGGGAGTGGTCCTCATGCAACGGCAGCGGGCGGCCGGGCCCCGCGATCGAGCGGCTAGCTCTGCCGGCCCTCTGCCACCCGTTCGACCTCGAAGACCAGCGCCGAGGCCGGACGCAGCGCGGGCCCCGGCAGCCCCAGCTCGGCCAGCGCCGCCCCCGGCAGCCGGGCCGGCGCGAACACCCACTGCGGCAGCCCCGCGCCCTCCGGCAGCGGCCCCGCGGCGCGCACCTCGTACAGCGCGGCCGGGTCGAGCCCCGGCAGCCGCAACGGTTCGGGGCTGACGGTGACGCGGCTGGTGAGCTGGACGCAGGCGAACACGGCCTTTTCCGGCAGCACGACCCCGTGCACCAGCGTCGAGGGGTCGGGATGGTCGGCCCGCACGACCCGCCCGGCGTGCAGCACCGGCCGCAGCCGCTTGTGCAGCGCGATCCAGACGCCCAGCTCCTCCAGTTCCTGCGGACTCGCCGAGGTCAGGTCCCACTCCACGCCCATGTGGCCGAACATCGCGGTCGCCGCCCGGAAGGCGAGCGGCAGCGCGCGGCCGGTGATGTGATCGTGAGGCGCGCCGACGTGGCAGCCCATGCGGTCCGGCGGCACCAGCAGCCCGGTCCAGCGCTGGATGGCCTGCCGGTCGAGGGCGTCGTTGCTGTCGGAGGCCCACACGCGGTCGGTGCGGGCCAGGACGCCGTAGTCGATGCGCGCGCCGCCCGACGAGCACGACTCGATCTCCAGCCCGGGATGGCGGCGGCGCAGCTCGTCGATCAGCCGGTAGACCGCGGCCGTCTGCGCGTGCACGCCGGGCGTCCCGTCGTGGACGGGCTCGGCCAGGTCGCGGTTGTGGTCCCACTTGATGTAGTCCAGCGCGTACTCACGGGTCAGCGTGTCCAGGCGGTCGAGGAGGTAGTCGTAGACCTCGGGCCGGGCCAGGTCGAGCACCTGCTGGTTGCGCCAGAGCGCGGGCGGACGGGCGGCGCGGGCGAGGATCCAGTCGGGGTGGGCGCGGGCCAGGTCGGAGTCGGGGTTGACCATCTCGGGCTCGAACCACAGGCCGAACTGCAGGCCCAGCTCGCGTACGTGCTCGGCCAGCGGGTGCAGGCCGCCGGGCCACACGTCCTCGTCGACGTACCAGTCGCCGAGCCCGGCGCGGTCGTGGCGGCGGTGGCGGAACCAGCCGTCGTCGAGCACGAACCGTTCGACGCCGGCGGCGGCCGCCTTGTCGGCCAGCTCGCGCAGCCGGTCGAGGCCGTGGTCGAAGTAGGTGGCCTCCCAGTTGTTCAGGGTGACCGGGCGGACCGGGAGCGGACGGGCGGCGCGCAGGTGGTCGTGCAGGCGACCGGCGGCCTCGTCCAGGCCGCTGCCGGACCAGGTGAAGTAGACCCACGGGGTGGTGTAGGCGCCGTCCTGGGCGAGGGTGATCTCGCCGGGTTCGAGCAGTTCGCCGGCGGCCAGCACGGCCTGCCCCTCGACGAGCCGTTCGGCGTAGTGGACGTGGCCGCCGCTCCAGCCGGCGTGCACGGCCCACACCTCGCCGGAGCGGAACCCGAAACCGGGCGTGCCCGCGACGAGCAGACCGGTCGCGTCATGTCCGGTTCGGCCGCGACGGCTCTCCCGCGACCACACCCCCTGCCCGAACTCCCTGCGCTGCGGCACCTTCTCCAGCGCCCACCGTCCGGTGAAGTCCAGCAGCTCCCCGGCCCTGGCGGGCAGCGGCAGCGCGCACGTCAACCCCTGCAGCCGGTACGGCGAGGCGGCCGTGTTGGTCACCGTGTGCCGCATCATGACGACGCCGGAGGCGTCCATCACCAGCTCGCTGAGCAGCCGCAACCCCGCCTCGGCGTCCACGGCGGCGACGGTGACGCGGCCGCCCGCGCCCGGCTCGGCCGCCGTCTCGACGCTCTCGGCGCTCCAGCGCACCGGCCAGTGCTCACCGGCCCGGTCGCCGGACAGACCCGGCCGGCCGAACCAGGACTCGTCCTGGCCGGGCAGCAGGGCCAGCGCGGGGGTCAGCGAGAACAGGGCGGGCGCCAGGTCGGCTCCGGCGACCGCCCCGAGGTCGGCGCCGTAGTGCCGCACCCGCGGCAGCCCGGGGCCGGAGTCGTCGAGCACCAGGGCCGAGCCGGCGGCGGAAAGGATGACGGGGGGCACGTCACACTCCTCTATGTCAGTAGATCAGGTGGAACGAGACGTTACCGGGCAGTACGCCCCCGCCCGCAACGCCCGTGGCGCCGGTCCCCGCGGGCTCTTCGCACGGAGGGGGCCTGCTCCGCGAGCCCGGACAGGAGGGCATGTACACTCCTCTTCGGAAACAGACCGTAGCGCTGCGTGACGATCATCGCATCCGGCGCCTTCGGCCAGGGGCGGGTCCCCGTAGTCAGCACCACCTTCCTCCGCCCGGACCAACAGCGGGGAGCCGACATGGATTCTCTTCACCTGACCACCAGCCGCCACGACACGACCGTGACCGTCTCCCTGAGCGGCGAGCTCGACATCGCCACCACCGAGGCCGTCCGCGGCCACCTGCTCGGCGTGCTGGAGGAGGCCGGGCGGGCGCGGCGGCCGGACATGTCGGTGGTGATCGAGGTGGGCGGCCTGTCCTT
The DNA here is from genome assembly GCF_053596515.1 of Nonomuraea sp. NPDC001684. Classification (NCBI taxonomy): domain Bacteria; kingdom Bacillati; phylum Actinomycetota; class Actinomycetes; order Streptosporangiales; family Streptosporangiaceae; genus Nonomuraea; species Nonomuraea sp. NPDC001684. The sequence continues at coordinate 2,225 of NZ_JBSFGJ010000245.1, read as the reverse complement.
CATCGACGCGGCCGGGCTCGGCATCCTGGTCTCCCTGCACAACCAGGCCGCCCGCGGGCACACCAGCCTGCGGCTGGCCAACGTCCCGCCCAACATGAAGCGCCTGCTGCGCATCACCGGCCTCGACGCCCACCTGACGCCCCAGTCGTGACGGTACGCCCGCCTTGAGTAGGTTGTGGGCGTGTCGATGATTCAGGTTCCTGGCCCGATCCCCGCCAGGCTGGAGGACGGGTTCGACCGCGTGCTGCGCGAGCAGCGGCTGCCCGCCGGGTTCCCCCAGGACGTGCTCGACGAGGCCGACTGGGTGGCGCAGGTGCCCAGGCTTGACGCCAAAGACCTGACCGACGTGCCGTTCGTGACCATCGACCCGCCGGGCTCGATGGACCTCGACCAGGCCCTGCACCTGGAACGGCTGCGGGACGGCTACCGCGTCTGGTACGCCATCGCCGACGTCGGGGCCTTCGTCCGGCCGGGCGGCCCGATCGACGTCGAGGCCCGGACCAGGGGTGAGACGGTGTACCTGCCGGTGGGCAGGGTGCCGCTGCATCCCAAGGTGCTGTCGGAGGGCGCGGCGAGCCTGCTGCCGGGCGCGATCCGTCCGGCCGCGGTCTGGCGCGTCGACCTCGACGCCGAGGGCCGGATAGTCGGCGCGGACGTGCAGCGTGCCCGGGTGCGCAGCCGCGAACGGCTCGACTACGCCTACGTGCAGGCGGCCGTGGACACCGGCACCGCCGACGGCACCCTGAGCCTGCTGGCCGAGATCGGCGCGCTGCGGCTGGGGCTGGAGCGGGCGCGCGGCGGCGTCACCCTGCCCACGCCCGAGCAGGAGGTCGTCCGGGACGCCGACGGCGGCTACCGGCTGGAGTTCCGCGTGCCGCTGCCCGCCGAGGCGTGGAACGCCCAGATCTCGCTGCTGACCGGCATGGCCGCCGCCTCCATGATGTTGGACGCCGAGGTCGGCATCCTGCGCGTGCTGCCCGCGGCGCAGCCGGACGACCTGGCCAAGGTGCGCAGGGTCGCGCAGGCGCTCGGCGTGCCGTGGCCCGAGGGCGCCGGTTACGGGGAGGTCGTGCACGACCTCGACCCGAAGAACCCGCAGCAGGCGGCGTTCCTGCAGGAGTCGAAGGTGCTGCTGCGCGGCGCCGGGTACGCGGCCTTCGACGGCGCGCCGCCCAAGCTGGCCGAGCACGCTGCGGTGGCGGCGCCGTACGCGCACGTCACGGCTCCGCTGCGGCGTCTGGTGGACCGGTACGCGACCGAGGTGTGCCTGGCGGTCGCGGCGGGCGAGCCGGTGCCCGCCGAGGTACGGGCCGCGCTGCCGCTGCTGCCCGACATCATGTCGGCGACCGGCCGCCGCGCCGGGGCGGTCGACCGGGCCTGCGTGGACCTGGTGGAGGCGTTCCTGCTGCGGGAGCGGATCGGCCAGTCGTTCGAGGCGATGGTGATCGACGTGGACGAGCGCCGCGGCGGCGGCCAGGTGCAGCTCGTCGAGCCGGCCGTGATCGCCCGCTGCGACGGCGTCCTGCCGCTGGGCGAGCGGGTCACCGTCCGCCTGACGCAGGCCGACCCGGCCACCCGCGAGGTCCGCTTCACCCTGGCCTGAAACCCACCGCGGGGCCGGTGCCCGCAGGCACGGCGAGGGCCGCGCCGCCGGGCGCCCACGGGCACGGCGAGGGCCGCGCGCTCGACGACCTCACGCGCGGCCCCCGGTGGACCTGCCCTCACCGCTTGAGCGGCGACCATCCCGCGCCGACCCCCAGCAGGTGGAGGGCGACGCACAGCAGCCCGGCCGTGGTGAGCGTGCCCGCGGTGAGCACGTTGCCGACGGCGGTGCCGGCGATGTCGAAGATCAGGGCGAGCAGGAAGAACAGGGCGGCGATGAGAGCGAACACGGGTTACCTCCCGAGCTGACCGGACCCCGGCCCCATGGGCCTGAAGGGGGATCCCTTTCCTACGTCTTGGGGATGTCCGCCGGATTCGGCGGAGAAACTGCCCCGAGGGTGACGATCTGTAGCCATATGACGACACCCCCTTGACCGGCCGGTCAGTCGGCTCCGGCCGCTGTGATGTGCGGCTGGACGGGCGGCCGGTCAGCCGGCTGTGCGCTGTGATGTGCGGCGGGACGGGCGGCCGGTCAGCCGGCTGTGGCGCGCATGCCGTCGCACATCACGGCCGCCATCCGCCCGGCCGCGCCCCTGCCCCGCGCGTGGCGTTCGGCCGCCAGG
>NZ_JBSFGJ010000244.1:0-14541 GCF_053596515.1 Nonomuraea sp. NPDC001684 | reverse complement strand
GCAGGCTCGCCGCCAGCCACAACCCGCCGATCATGATGAGCGCCCCGTGCGCGATCCGCACCGGGTACGGGCCGAAGAACTGCGGGATGAACAGCGCCAGACCCAGCGCGAGCGCCGTCCCGGCCCCCTTGGGCAGGATCCCCGAACGCCACACGGCCACGGCCGCCATCACCGTTCCGGCGCCCAGCAGTGCCAGCCCGGCGGCGAACAGGGTGATCGCGAGCGGGTCGAAGCGGAACAGCTCGGCCAGCTCCATCAGCGCGGGCGCGCCGTCGCGCAGGGAACGTTGCGCGATCACGTGCAGGCCGAAGTCCTCGGCCCCGTAGTAGGGGAGTGTCAGGCCGGCTCCGGCCCAGGTCACCGCGGCCGCGCGCAGCGACAGGCGGTCGCCGAGCACCTGGTGCAGCCCGAGCGTGCCCAGCGCGAGCAGCACGAAGCCGAGCATCGCGGCCAGATGGCCGGTGACCCACGCGGCCGAGGCCATGGCGACGGCGTCGTCGCCGGACGGCCGCACCACCGGGTAGACGAACAGCAGCACGCCGCCGAGGGCGAAGGCGGCGGAGGTGAGGCGGGGGGAGGTCATGGATAACTCCTGGCTGAGGGCGTTGCTCTGTTGTGAGAGCAATGCTCTCGCGACAGGTGTTCCCGTGTCAAGAGCACTGCTCTCTGTTCAGAGCGATGGCCGCAGCTCGGAGGTCAGGCCAGCAGCGGCACCAGGGTCCGGTCGCCGAACCTCGTCATCGCGGCTAGCGGCGCGGAGGCCGCCCCCACCAGCAGCGGAAGGCCCGGTTTGCCCTTGTCCCTGGCGATGCGCGGGCCCAGGGCGGCCATCAGCGCGGTCAGTCCCGGCAGTGGCCTGATCCACATGGTGATCTCCCGGACCAGGCCGTCGTCGTCCAGTTCGAGCTGGGCCACCTCGTTCAGCGGCTGGCGGCCCACCCGGGCGGTCGCCGTGAGCATGCGGGTGCGGCCGTCGCCGATGTCGCTCTGGTAGCGCAGGTCCGACAGCACGTCGAAGACCGCTTCGAACAGCGCTCCCACCTGTGTCAGGCCCTCGAACCTGGCCCGGTAGCTCAGCGGGGAGTGGAACACCACGCCGTCGGCGAGGGTGGCCTTGAGCGCCTGGGCGTCGTGCGCCTCGCCGGCCCGGCGGTACGCGCCGGCGGGTGAGTCCTGAATGTGAACTGTCATGGGTTCACAATATCAACCCACTATCATGGGTGCATGAACAGGTTCGGTGAGATGCACTGCTCCATCGCCCAGGCCGTCGGCGTCATCGGCGAGCCGTGGACTCCGCTGATCCTGCGCGACCTGTTCCTCGGCCTGCGCAGGTTCGACGACCTCGCCGAGGACCTGGGCATCTCGCGCAACCTGCTGGCCCGCCGGCTCGACCATCTCGTCGCCACCGGGGTCGTGGAGAAACGGCCCTACCAGGAGCGTCCGGTGCGCCACGAATACCTGCTGACCGAGGCCGGGCGTGACGTCGTGCCCGCCCTGCTGACGCTCATGGCCTGGGGCGACCGGTGGTCCACCCCGCCCGGCGGGCCGCCCGCGCTGCTCGTCCACTCCTGCGGGCGGGAGTTCACGCCCGTCGTCACCTGCCCCCACTGCGGCGGCGAGGCCACGGCCGAGACCGTGCTGCCGATGCCCGGTCCCGGAGCCGCCCGGGGGCCGGGCACCATGGTGCTGGCCGCCGATCTGTGACGATCCGTGTTTGACGCGCGACCCTTCGTGAGAGGACTCTCATGGCCCGCTCACGGCCGCCCCACGGCGGCCCCGCAGGCTGAGGGGACCGCGACGTCGATCAGGAGGCGTAGATGGATCTCATGCCACGCTGGCCCGCGGCGGCCGCCGCGCTCGCGTTCGTCCTCGCCGGGGGAGGGATGCTGCTTCCGGCCAAGGCGGCGGCCGGGCCGCCCCCGACGCTCGTCCAGGCCGCCCATGACGACGACGGCGACGACGACGGTGACGACGACCGCGCGGCCCCCCGGTCCGGGCGGCGCGAACCGGCCAGGAAACAGGCCCACGCCCCGCGCCGGGACGACGACGTCGAGGCCATCCCCGGCCTGGAGGCCCGCGACTCCCGGCCCCCCGAGCCCGTCACCCGCCCGGCCGAGGCTCCCGGGCGGGCCGAGATCCGGCTGGAGAGCGGTGCCATGACCGGGGTCGGGCACGTCGGCCCGCTGGTGCTGCTGGCCATCCTGGGCACCGGCGCCCTGGTGGGCGCCTCGTACTGGCTCTCGCGCCGGTACGGCCCCTGACGGTCAGATCCGCGACGGGACCTCGTTGCCGGCCGCCCTGATGGCCTTGGGCAGGTTCGTCAGGGCGAGCAGCACGAAGCCCACCACGAAGAATATGATCATGGACACGATGGCGATCCGGTAGCTGTTGGTGACCTGCAGCGCGATCGTCACGGTCAGCGACCCGATGAACGCCGACCCCTTGTCGCTGATCTGCAGCAGGCTGAAGTACTCCGCCTCCCGCCCCTTCGGGATCACCTGCGAGAACAACGACCGCGACAACGCCTGCGTGCCGCCCAGCACGATCGCGATGGCGAAGGCCATCAGGTAGAACTGCAGCGCCTGCCCCTCGCCGACGAACATCGCCACCACCACGATCCCGGTCCACAACACCAGGCTGGCCAGCACCGTGCGCTTGGTGCCGAAGCTGCGCGCCAGCCACCCCAGCAGCAGCGCCCCGAAGAACGCCACGAACTGCACCATCAGGATCGCCGTGATCTGGACGGTCTTGTCCAGCTTGAGGGCTTCGGAGGCGAAGGCCGCGCTGTTGCCGATGACCGTCTGCACGCCGTCGTTGTAGACCAGGTAGGCCACCAGGAACAGCAACGTCAGCGGGTACCGCCGCAGCTCGGCCAGCGTACGGCCGAGCTGGCGGAAGCTCCCGCGCACCGAGCGCAGCGCCGTGGTCTCGTGCGCCGCCACGGGACGGTTGCGCAGCCGCAGCAGCGGGATGACCGTGAACGTCGCCCACCACAGGCCGGCCGACATCATGCTGATGCGCACCGCCATGCCCTCGCTCAGCCCCAGGCTGTCGTGCTGCAGGAACAGCGCCAGGTTGAGCAGGAGCAGCAGCCCGCCGCCGAGGTAGCCGATCGCCCAGCCGCGCGAGGAGACCCCGTCGCGCTCCTCGGGGGTGGAGATCTGCGGCAGGAAGGAGTCGTAGACCACCACGGAGGAGCCGTAGGCCAGGTTGGCCACCACGAACAGCGCGCCGCCCAGCAGGTAGCGGTCGCCCTCGACGAAGTACAGGCCCATGGTGGCCAGCGCGCCGACGTAGGCGAACCCGCCGAGCAGCTCCCGCTTGCGGCCGGTGTGGTCGGCCAGCGCGCCCACGATGGGCAGGAACACGATCTGCAGGAACACCGCCACCGTCAGCGTCAACCCGAAGAAGGCCGCGGGCCTGATGTCGGCGCCGAGCACGTCGACGTACCCCAGGCCGGGGTGGCGCAGGACCAGCGCGTCGAACTGGGACGCGCACGTCTCGGGCGCGAGGCCGGGGAAGTCCTTGGCGCAGGCCGCGGTCCTGGCGACCGGGATCAGGTACGGGCCCAGGAAGACCGAGATGATCGTGGTGTAGAACGCCGAGTTGGCCCAGTCGTAGAAGTACCAGCCGCGTTGCTCGCGGCGGCGCGCCGCGGGGGAGTCGTCGAGGGCCGCGGGGGGTGCGGTGGAGGCCATGGTGTCGTGTCGCTCCTCTGCGGCCACGGGGGGTCATGCCTGACGAAGTGCCCATCTTCGCAGGTCGTGGGTCACGTCCACGTGTCGTGCCCATGACCTTACAGTGATCACCTCAGGAGAGGAAGGTGGCCGCCGCCGGGCGGGTCAGGCCGCCATGCCGCGCGGGTGCCACAGGCCCCGCCGTTCGAGGACGTCGCGCAGGCCGGTGACGTTGTCGGTCATGATGCCGTCGACGCCGAGGTCGAGCAGGTGCTCCATGCGGACGGTGTCGTTGATCGTCCACACGTGCACCTGCATGCCGATGGCGTGGGCCGTGCGGACCAGGCGGCGGGTGGTGACGCGCAGGCCGCGGAAGCCGACCGGCACCTGCGCGCACGGGATCCCGGCCCGCGACAGGCGGGCCAGCAGCCGGCCGTAGCCGGAGGTGGTGGCGGCGGCCCGCAGCGCGGCCACACCGCGCGGGCCGAGCGCCGAGCACACCTCGCGGCCCATGGCGGCCCTGGCCATGACCAGGCGCTCGTCGGAGAAGGACGTCAGGCAGACGCGGTCGTAGGCGTTGGTGCGGCGGACCACCTCGGCCAGCGGCGCGATGGCCGCCGCCTCCTTGACGTCGATGTTGAAGCGCACCTGCGGCCACGTGCCGAGCAGGTCCTCCAGCAGCGGGATCTCGTGCACGCCGGCGATGCGGGCCTGCCGGACCTCCCGGTAGGGCAGCTCGGAGATGCGGCCCCGCCGGTCGGTCACCCGGTCGAGGGTGTGGTCGTGGAAGGCCAGCAGCACGCCGTCGGCGGTGGCGTGCGCGTCGGTCTCCAGATAGTCGTAGCCGAGCCCGACCGCGCGTTCGAAGGCCGCCAGGGAGTTCTCGGCGCCCTCCAGCGCGCCGCCGCGGTGGGCGAAGGCCAGCGGCCCCGGATGGTCGAGAAAGGCGAAACGACGGCTGAGCACGACCCGGTGTCCCTTCCGATGGTGGACGGTTCGGTCACGGTTCGGGGAGATTCTCCCACTCCTGGCGGCGCGCCTCGGCCAGCGCGATGGCCGCGGCCACCGACACGTTGAACGAGCCGACCCGCCCGACCTGCGGGATGTAGCAGACGCCGTCGACGGCCTCCAGCAGGGCGGGGGAGCAGCCGTGGTCCTCGCTGCCGACCACCAGGCACACGTCGCGGCCGAGGTCGGCGCGGTGCAGCGGCACGGCCTCGCCGGTCAGCTCGATGGCCAGCACGGCGTAGCCGTCGTCCTTGGCGGCCTTGACCGCCTCGGTGGCCGGGACCGGCTCGTGCCAGGTGACCAGGCGCTCGGTGCCGAGCGCCGTCTTGCCCGCCTTGGGGTTGGTGGGCGGCGTGGCGTTGCCCGCCAGCCAGATCTGGTCGACGCCGAACGCCGCGGCGCTGCGGAAGATCGAGCCGACGTTGAACGGGCCCGTCACCGACTCCAGGATCAGCGCGAGCCGGTTGTCGGTGTTCCTGCGCCAGGTGCGGTTGAGCCGCTTGACGTCGGTGGGGCGCAGCTGCCTTCTCATCGGGCCACCTTCAATATGCGGTAGGCGGCTCGGGAGGCCTCGCGGGAGGCCTGCCAGCCCTGCTCGCCGAGCCAGCGCTGCAGGGAGTCCGAGCCGAGGTGTTTCTGGACGACCAGGTAGGCGACGCCGTCGGGCGTCAGCCGGGTGAGCCACCTGGTGAGCATCTCGTGCAGAGCCGGCTTGCCAATCCGGATGGCGGGATTGGACCAAATGGCCCGAAATTTCACGTCATCCGGCACTTCATCAACATGAACGGGTCTTACTTTGTAAAGGCCGGCGGCCTGGGCGTTCCGTCCGGTCAGCTCCAGGCTGCGCCGGTTCACGTCGACGGCCCACACCGTCGCCCCGGGCGCCCGCGAGGCCATCGTCAGCGCGATGGGCCCGTAGCCGCAGCCCAGGTCGAGCAGGTCGCCCTCCTGCGGCGGCGGCGGGACCGACTCCAGCAGCGCGCGCGTGCCGACGTCGACCCGGTCGGGTGAGAACACGCCCCGGTCGGTCTCCAGCCGCAGGTGCAGGTCGGGCAGGACCAGGTCGACCGAGCCCGGCCTGCTCGCGGTCTCGGGACGTTCGGAGAAGTAGTGGGCCACGTGGGAAAACGTTACGGGATGCGGGTGCCGAACAAGACCGCGGCGCCGGCCACCAGCAGCCCGAGCACGATCGCGGCCACGATGAACCACTGGGTGATCTCCTGGCTGACCAGCTTGAACCCCAGCGAGGTGCCGATCTGCTCGTAGACGTCGCGCAGTTCGCTGCCGGACTCGGCGGCGTAGGCCCGGCCGCTGGTGCCGTCGGAGAGCGACTGCAGGGTCTGCTTGTTGACCGGGACGTTCACCGGCCTGCCGTCGATGTCGACGGTGCCCTCCTGGGTGCCGTACGCGATGGTGGAGACCGGGACGTGGGCCTGCTGGGCGGCCTCGATGGCCTCGGTCACCGACCGGCCGGAGGTGTTGTCGCCGTCGGACAGCAGCACGATCGCGGCGGGCGGCGGGTCGGTGGCGGCCTGCTGGTCGAAGGAGCGCACCGAGTCGAGGGAGTTGAAGACGGCCTCGCCGATCGCGGTGCCGGGCCGGGTGGTCAGGTTGCCGATGGCGGTGACGACGGCCTGGTGGTCGGTGGTGGGGGAGATGACGACGTTGGCCGAGCGGGCGAAGGAGACCACGCCGACGTTGAAGCGGTCGGGCAGCTCCCTGGCGAACGCCTGGGCGGCGGCCTTGGCGGCGCTGATGCGGTTGGGCTGGACGTCGCCGGCGTCCATGGACAGGGAGACGTCCAGGGCGATCATGATGGTGGCGCGGTCGCGGGGGACGCGTACCTGGTCGGCGGGTTTGGCGGCGCCGACCACCAGGAACGACATCATGACCAGGAACAGCGCCGGAGGCACGTGCCGGCGCCAGCCCGGCCCGGCGGGGGCGACGAGGTTGAGCAGCGCCAGGTTGGTGAAGCGCACGGTGTAGCGGCGGCGGGCGAACTGCGCCACGACGTATCCGGCCACCAGCAGCGCCACCAGCACGAACAGCCACAACCAGCCGGGCGCGAGAAACGTCATACGGGTCTCCGGTGGGCGAGGTGGCTCATGCGGCGCTGGCGCAGGACGAACTGCGCCACGTCGAACACCCAGTCCCGGTCGGTCCGCAGCACCAGGTGGGCGATCCCGGCGCGGCGCAGGGCGAGCCGGGTGCCCTCACGCTGGAGGGCGGCGGCCTCCGCATATGCTTGCCGGACTTTGGGAGAAAGGTGCACTTCACGTACGTTCCCGGTCTCGGGATCGGTGAACGCCACCCGGCCGACGTCCGGCAGCTCCAGCTCGCGCGGGTCGATGACCTCCACGGCCAGCACCTGGTGGCGGGCGGCCAGCCGCCTGATCGGGCGTTCCCAGGGGCGTTCGGCGTCGGGGTCGAGCTCGGGGCGGTCGTCGAGGAAGTCGGAGACGATCAGCCGCATGCCCCTGCGGCGGCGGGTGGCCGCCAGCACGTCGATGCCCTCGGCCAGGTCGGGGGCGTCGGGCACGGCCCGGCCGCGCGGGGCGTCCATGAGGGAGTTGAGCAGCCCGTACAGGGCCGGGCGGCCGGTACGGGCGGGCATGCGGTGGATGTACTCCTCGTGCAGCACCAGCGCGCCGAACCGGTCGCCCATGCGGCTGGACAGGAAGCCGATCGCGCCGACGGCGGCCACGACCAGGTCGCGCTTGTCGGTGTCGGCGGTGCCGAAGTCCATGCTGGCCGACAGGTCGGCCAGCGCCCAGGTCTCCAGCTCGCGGTCGGCGATCAGGTCGCGGACGTGGGGGACGGTCGTGCGGGCGGTGACGGCCCAGTCCATGCGGCGCACGTCGTCCTCGCCGGGCACGTACAGGCGGCTGTCGCCGGTCTCGCTGCCGGTGCCGGGCAGCAGCCCCTGGTGGGCGCCGTGCAGCAGGCCGTCGAGCCGCCGCGTGACGGTCAGCTCCAGCCGTCGCAGCGCCTGTTCGGCGGTGTTCAACGGTTCTGGTTCCAGACGACCAGGGGCGGCGGCACGGCGTGCAGGATCTGCTTGACGACCTGCTCGGGATCGACGCCGTCGGCCAGGGCGTCGAAGGTCAGCATGAGCCGGTGGGACATGACGTCGACGGCCACGTCGCGCACGTCGTCGGGCAGCAGGTAGTCGCGGCCGCGCAGCAGGGCCAGCGCGCGCCCGGCCGAGACCAGGCCGAGGGTGGCGCGGGGGCTGACGCCGATCTCGATGGTCTCGGCCAGGTCGCCCAGCCCGTAGTCGGCGGGCGCGCGGGTGGACATGACCAGGCGCACCACGTAGTCGGCCACGAGCTGGTGCACCGAGACCTGCTCGGCGGCCTGCTGCAGGGCCAGCAACCGGGCCGGGTCGAGCACGCGGTCGGGCACGGGCGGCGTGACGCTCATGCGGTGGAGGATCTCCAGCTCCTCGTGCGCGCTGGGGTGCGGCACCCGCACGCGGAACAGGAAACGGTCGCGCTGCACCTCGGGCAGCGGGTAGACGCCCTCGGACTCGATCGGGTTCTGGGTGGCCAGCACGATGAACGGCCTGGGCAGCGGATGCGTGACGCCGGCCAGCGTGACCTGGCGCTCGGCCATCACCTCCAGCAGCGCGGACTGCACCTTGGCGGGGGCGCGGTTGATCTCGTCGGCCAGCAGGAAGTTGACGAACACCGGACCCAGCTCGACGTCGAACTTCTCGTTGGAGGGGTGGAAGACGCGGGTGCCGACGATGTCGCTCGGCACGAGGTCGGGGGTGAACTGGATCCGGGCGAACGTGCCGCCCACGACGGTGGCCAGGGTGGCGGCGGCGAGGGTCTTGGCGACTCCCGGCACACCTTCGAGCAGGCAGTGGCCGCGGGCCAGCAGGGCCACGACCAGCCGCTCGACCATGTGCTCCTGTCCCACGATGACACGCCGGACCTCGTCGAGACTTCGACGCAGCACCGCCGCGTCGTTTCCGCCTGGCAACTCTTCGGCGACGCTCATGACGCCATTCCACCAAACGCGCCGCGAACGTGCACGACGCCACGTCTGTGCTTTCATGGCAAACGTGGCAAGTCCCCTGCAGTACGGTGATCCGCCCCAGCTGGGGCGCTACGTCGTGCAGGCCCGCCTGCACACGGCTCCGGCCGGGTTCGTCTACCTGGGACAGGGACCCGACGGACGCGCGGTGTCGCTGGCCGTGCTCACCCGGGGCGCCGCCCTCGACGCGGCGGCGCGCGACCGGTTCCTGACCGCGATCAAGGAGGCGCCGGGGCGGTCCGGCGGGCGCGGGTGGCTGGGGCTCGGCCGGGCGCGCGCCTCGGTGCTCGACGGGACGCCCGAGGTGCTCGACGTGCACGACGGGCCGGCGCCGTGGGTGGCGGTGCCGTACGCGCCGGGGCAGCCGGGGGCCGAACGGTTCCTGGACCCGGTCATGGTGGGCGGGACGTTCATCGGGCAGGCGCACGGGCCGGACTTCGTGCCGTACTGGCTGACCGACCGCGCGCCCGCGCTGCCGGGTCCGCTGGCGCGGCGGCTGCCGCTGACCGAGACGCGGCGGCGGGTGCTGCTGGCCGCGCTGGCCCTGGCGCTGCTGCTGGTGCTGGTCACGACGATCCTGCTGTTGCTGCTGTTCGGCAGGCGCGACAGCGAGCCGATGCCCCGGCAGCTCCCGCCGACGGTGTTCGTGCCCACGCCGCCGCCCACGCCCGCCACGCCGGTGCCGGAGCCCTCGCCGTCGCAGTCGCCGTCGCCGACGCGCACCGGTCCCGGCACGCCGGGGCAGTCGCCGGGCGACGAGCTCGGCGAGTCGCCGCTTTAATGCGTTTGAGCCTCACGTTACGTGAGGCTTTAGCGTCCGCGGCATGGAGTTCATCGTTCACGACACGCTCACGGCCATGGCGGACCTGCTCGCCCGGCCGCTCGCCGACCGGCCCGAGGCGCTGCGGGAGATGCTGGCGCCGATCCGGCCGGCGATCCCGGTGCCCGGCGACATCGTCGACATCCACCACCAGGGCGGCGGCTTCCGCGTCGACGCCGAGGACGCCCGTTACCTGCCCGCCGTCCGGGCCATGATCGAGGCCGACGTGCTCGGCCAGGTGCGCAGGGAGCTGGAGCGCGCCTCCCACGCGCTGAAGGCGGCCAGGCAGGCCTCCTCGCTGCAGGTGATGTTCGTGCTCGGCGACCCCGACGACGAGCACCTGATGAAGATCAGCGGCGGCTACTACGGGATGGGCGGCTCGCCCGGCTGGCTGTACCTGCTGGGCTGGCCGTCGGAGGAGGTCATCGGCCGGATCGCGCACTGCGCGGTGCACGAGTTCCACCACAACGTGCGCTACAGCAACGTCGAGTGGGACCCGCGGAAGGTCACCGTGGGCGAGCATGTGGTGGCCGAGGGGCTGGCCGAGGCGTTCGTCCGGGAGCTGTCCGGCCCGGAGGCCATGGGGCCCTGGTCGCGGATGGTGACGGGGGAGGAGCTGGAACGCGCCCACGAGCTGATCATGGACGCGTTCGACCTGGAGGGCATGGGGAACACCCCGGCGTACGTGCTGGGCGACAGCGCCATGCGGCGCTTCGGCCAGGAGCCCCGCGGCATCCCCGACATGGCGGGTTACGCGGTGGGGCTGCGGCTGGTGGACCGCGCCCTGGCCGCGAAGGGCCTGAGCGCCGCCGAGGCCACCCTGCTGCCGGCCGCGCAACTGCTCGATCAGCTGGGGGAGACGAACCCGGACTCGTAGGCGGCGATCACGGCCTGGGTGCGGTCGCGCGCGCCCAGCTTGGCCAGGACGTTGCCGACGTGCGTCTTGACGGTCTCCTGGCTGACGACCAGCTCGGCGGCGATCTCGGTGTTGGACATGCCCCTGGTCATCAGCCGCAGCACGTCGCCCTCGCGGCCGGTGAGCCGGTCGATGCCCGGCACGTGGGCGCGCGGGCGGCGGCCCGCAAGGGTGCGGATCGCGGCCGGGAACAGCAGCGACTCCCCGGCCGCCACCAGTTTGATCGCCTGGATCAGGTCGTCCGGTCTGGTGCGTTTGAGCAGGAAGCCGCTCGCTCCGGCGCGCAGGGCGTCGTAGACGTGGTCGTCGTTCTCGAACGTGGTCACGACCAGGACCCTGGGCGGGTCGTCGAGCGTCACGAGGCGGCGGGTGGCCTGGATGCCGTCCATGGCGGGCATGCGGACGTCCATCAGGACGACGTCGGGGCGCTCGCGGCGGACGACCGGCAGGACCGCGGCGCCGTCCCCGGCCTCGCCGACCACGCGCAGGCCGGGCTCGGCGTCGATGATGACGCGCAGCCCGGCGCGGATGAGGTCCTCGTCGTCGGCGATCACGACCTTGAGTGTCATGCCCCTGACCGTAGCGGCACCTGGGTGGGGAGGGCTCGGGGGTGTCCTGGGCTGACGGCGGCGGGGCCTGTCCCGGGGGCGAGCTGCCTGGATGGGATCACCGGGGGCCTGTCTTGGGAGGGAGCTGCCTGGAGGGGATCAGCCGGGTGCGGGGGTCAGGGGCCCGGGCGCAGGGGGAGGCGGACCGAGACCGTCCAGCCGTCCTTGTCAGGGCCGGCGCGCAGGTCGCCGCGGAGCAGGCGCACCCGTTCGCGCATGCCGTCAACGCCCCGGCCGCCGCCCCGCCTGCGCCTCCCGCCGTGCCTCTCACCGTGCCTCCCGCCGGCGTTGCTGACCTCCAGCCGCAGGTCGTCGCCCTGGACGGCGGCGGCCAGCCGGACCGTGCCGCCGCCGTGCCGGATCGCGTTGGTCAGCGCCTCCTGCAGGATGCGGTACGCCTCCCTGGAGACGACGGCGGGCACGCCGGACAGGTCGCCCACGTCTTGCCGCACCTCGGCGCCGGAGCCCGCCACCAGCGCCGCGAGGTCGGCCAACGTCGCCTGCGGCGCCCGCCGCCCGTCCTCGCCTGCATCGTCGCGTCCGTCCGCGTGTGCCTCCTCGCGTCCGTCCGCGCGTGCGTCCTCGCGCAGGACGCCGAGCACGTGGTCGAGGTCCTCCAGTGCGGCGCGGGCCGACTGCTCGATGGCCGCCAGCGCGGTCCTGGCGGTGGCCGGGTCGCGGTCGAGGACGCGTCCGGCCGCGGCGGCCTGCAGGGTGACGACGCTGAGCGCGTGCCCGACCGAGTCGTGCAGCTCGCGGGCCAGCCGGTTGCGTTCGGCCAGCGTACGGGCGTGATCCTCGGCGGCGGCCAGCCGTTCGGCGGGGGTGGGGCCGAGCAGCGGGGGAGCCAGGGCGGCCAGCACCGCGCCCGCGCCCGCCGCGCCCGCCACCAGCAGCGCCAGCGCCCCCACGCCCGCCGCCGCCCACAGCACGGACGGCCACCCCGGCTCGGCCGTGAGGCCCAGCACCGGCATCGGCTCCCCGATGAACGGCAGCGCCATCGTGAACATCGTGAACGGCACCACCGCCAGCGTGAACCCGCTCACCACGCCGCCCACCGCCAGATGCAGCGTGAACCACGCGGCGGTGCGCCGCCGCTCCTGCCACGACCGGCGGGCCTGCCGCGGCGGGGTCTCCACGCGGGCCCCGAGCAGCCCCTGGGCGGCGTTCACCTCCAGCGCGCGCACCGGCAGGAACAGCCCGGTCACCGCCACCACCGGCAGCACCGCGACGAACACCCCGACCTGGATCGGCATCAGCATGTCGGGCGACACGCCGCGCCACAACCCGGCGACCAGCACCCCGGCCATCATGTACGGCATCAGCAGCGCCCCGCCCAGGATGAGGCACGCCCAACGGCGGGGGAGGTTCCTTCTCACATCCGGGATTGTATGTCGATACTTTTTCGCGCTGGGAGTAATGCGCCTTGAGTGAAATGCGCCCCCAGCGAAAATAGGCCGGAATTCACCGCCGCCGGGTCTAGCGTTTTTCGCAGAATTAGTTTCGGCAGAAAGGCGACGTCAATGACGGATACCCAGCGCGCGGCCTGGCCTGACCAGCTCAGTCAGCGCCTGCTGAAGGAACGCATCGTGGTGCTCGGCCAGGAAGTCGACGACGAGATTTGCAACCGGCTCTGCGGTGAGCTGCTTTTGCTGGCAGCCGAAGACCCCAATCGGGACATAACGCTCTACATCAATTCGCCGGGCGGCTCCGTGACGGCCGGCATGGCGCTCTATGACATGATGCAGTTCGTCCCGTGCGACGTGGCGACGGTGGCGATGGGCTTCGCCGCCTCCATGGGCCAGCTGCTGCTGACCGCCGGTGCGCCGGGCAAGCGTTACGCCCTGCCCAACGCCCGCATCGTCATGCACCAGCCGCTGGGCGGCATCGGCGGCTCGGCCAGCGACATCCAGATCCAGGCCGACAACATGCTCTACACCAAGCGCAGGATGGCCGAGATCATCGCCCACCACACCGGCCAGCCGCTCGAGCGCATCCAGGCCGACTCCGACCGCGACCGGTGGTTCACCGCCCAGCAGGCGCTGGAGTACGGGTTCGTGGACCACATCGCCGAAGGGATGAACTGACCATGAGCGGTCGCTACGTGCTGCCCTCGTTCACCGAGCGCACCTCCTACGGGGTGCGGGAGATGAACCCGTACAACAAGCTGTTCGAGGACCGGGTGGTGTTCATCGGCGCCCCGATCGACGACACGGTGGCCAACGACGTCATGGCTCAGCTCCTCACGCTGGAGTCGCTCGATCCCGACCAGGACATCAACATGTACATCAACTCGCCGGGCGGGTCGTTCACGGCGATGACGGCCATCTACGACACGATGCAGTTCGTCCGGCCGGAGATCCACACGGTCTGCATCGGGGAGGCGTCCTCGGCGGCGGCCGTCCTGCTCGCGGCGGGCACGCCGGGCAAGCGGGCGGCCCTGCCGCACGCACGCGTCCTGCTCCACCAGCCGGCCACGGAGGGCGGCCGGGGGCAGTCGAGCGACCTGGAGATCCACGCCCGGGAGATCGTACGGATGCGTGACCAGCAGGAGGAGATCCTGGCCCGGCACACTGGGCGCGGGGTGCTGGAGATCAGGAAGGACATCGAGCGCGACCGCATCTTCACCGCCGAGCAGGCGCGCAGCTACCGGCTGATCGACGACATCTACGCCTCCAGGAAACGCACCCTGGCCGCCGCCCACTGACCTGCCCGCCCAAACCTGGCCCTGGCCCAGGCTCGCTGGTCCCCCTGGGCCCGCTGGTCTCGTCGGGGCCCTGCGGGTGGCTGTCTGGGCTCGTGCGGGCTGGCCTGTCGCTGGTCTCCCCGGGTCTCTGCGGGCTGGGTCGCCTGTGCCTCGTGCCCGCTGGTTAGCCTGTGCCTCCTGCGGGCTGGTCTGCCCGGGACCCTTTGGGTCACCCGGCCGTGGTCCTGCCTGGACCGCGGTATCGGCGTCCTGCTTGGGGCCCGGCCTGCTGGCCTCCTTGGGGCCCTACCCGAGCCCGGGATCATCCCTTCCGGCCGTCCGGTACGGCGCGCAGGCGTCGCAGGGCCAGCAGCCCGCCGACCCCGGGGACGAACGCGCTCCAGCGCGCCCCGGGTGTGCTTTGCGCCCTGGGTGTCATGGCCGCCGTGGCGATGACGATGAGGTAGGCCATGCCGTGCAGCGGGCCGGCGTAGGTCGTGATCGCCTTGGCGTGCACGGTGAGCAGGTTGGTCAGCAGAACCGCCAGCGTGACGGCCTCGGCGGCGGCGGCGATGCGCAGGGTCAGCACGCTCAGGCTCCCGTCTGCTCGCCCGGACGGACGATCATGAGCACGACGACGGCCGCCCACAGCAGGTTGTAGACGCCGGTGAGCATCGTCAGCGTACGGAGTCGGCGGCCGTCGTCGGGGGCGTCGAGGGCCTGGCGCTGGCGGGGGTGGATCTGGGTGGCCAGCAGGGCGCCCGCGACGGCGGTGAGGATCATCG